>DPSB01000267.1 GCA_003537495.1 Cytophagales bacterium
CGCCCGGTTTCATACTTATCACCCGCTGAACTTTTTTCTTCCGTATTGTCTGCCTGCTGTGCTTGTTGCATAGCTTCCTGCGCAACATGAATGCGGGCCTCTGCGTAAGCGCAACATAAATCAAATAATGCTTTGCGGAGTTCCATCAAATACCCAGAATACTTTTCAATTTGGCATAACCGGTTTTACTAACCGGAATTTGTTGGCCGCTTCGTAAAATTGCCAGATGCGTTTCTTTCTGATACGGTTCAATCTTGGTGATCTGACTGATATGCAAAATATACGATCGGTGTACACGCACAAACAGCTGGGCATCTAGTGTTTGTTCGTAGAATGACATAGTTTTGTTTTTCAGAAAGCTCCCTTCGGCTGTTACAATCTTCACAAAATCATCATCGGCTTCCAGGTATTGAATTTCGTGTACGGGAATAATCTTAACCTTACTACCGGTTTTAACCACAATACGATTATTCTGTGCTGTTGATTGGGCCATTGTATCGAGTAGCCCGGCAGTAGCCGGTGGCGTTTGTGTGGCTTTATCCAAAAACTTTTGTACGGCTTTCGCGAACCGGTCTTCCGATACCGGCTTCAATAAATAGTCAATGGCATTAGCCTCAAAAGCTTTTAATGCAAACTCATCGAATGCTGTAATAAAAATTACGGCTGGCATGGGGCTTACCAGTTCCAACATTTCAAAACCATTGATCTTAGGCATTTGAATGTCAAGAAAAATCAAATCGGGTTGATGTTGCAGAATAGCCTTTACACCTTCAAAGCCATCGTTACATTCGTCTGTAATCTGAATCTGCGGAAAGCGTATAAGATAACTTTTCAGAATCTCCCGACTCAAGGGTTCATCGTCAATTAAAATTGCTTTGATCATGGCCGCGGTGGAATTATCAAGTTTACGGTAAACATTTCGGGCGTGCGTTGGGTTTGCATTAAATCGTTGCGGGCATACAATAAGTATAACCTGCGTTGTAATCCACTCAAACCAAAACCACTTCCGGTAGAAGGTTGCATATCGGCATCGAACGGATTGGTGATTTCTACCTGCATACCATTGTCAGTTTGTTTGGCAATTAGTTGAATGGTAATTTTTCCGGTAGTACCATACAATCCAAACTTGATGGCATTCTCCAATAACGGTTGCAACACCAATGTAGGAATACTAAAATCGTTAAGGGTATTATCCGCCTGAATGTTAATCTCTAAGCGGTGGCCAAACCTTACCTTTTCTATTGCGAGGTAAGTTTTAAGGTAATCCAATTCTTGTACAAACGTTATCCACGGTTCATCGGCCCGGCTTATAGTAAGTCGTAAAAAATCTGAAAGCTGCTGCACCATATCACGAGCCTGATCAGGCTTAAGCTGAATCAAGGCATTGATAGAGTTAAGACTATTAAATAAAAAATGTGGTTGCAATTGCAACTGAAGCTTATGCAACTCTGCTTCGCGGGCTAACAGTCTTGTATCTGTTTCGCGGGCTTGTACCTCTGCAACATCGCGCCATCGCGAATAAAAAATAAATGCTACGCCTGTTGAAACTCCAATTACAAAGCCCATGGCCCACCGCACGGGCATGGATTGATTTAAGAAATCAAGATAAGCCGGATCCGTTATTAATTGTGCAGTTGCCTGCTGAGCCAACCACTGCGAAAGAAATGCAAAGACCACCGCTGCACCTAAGGTAATTTGAAAAATACCAGTGCGGGGTATGTATCCGATAACTGCATACAACAGTACCACCGAACTTAGTGTAACCAAATTGAACAATGCCGAATCGGTAGCGGCTACCTCCCACCCTATTGTAAAGAAATAATGCAACCCTACAGCATACGCAGCCGTCCATAATAACACTGCGCCAACAAGCGGCAAGCGCGAAACAGATAGGTTTTTAGAAATAGTCAAGTATTGAATGTTATTATATGCGGAGGCAATTTAATCGCAATTCAATTATTTTTATAGAAACAAAACAGAAATGAAACCAGACATCCGCAGCGATATTGTGGCCCGGTTTGAAGCGCATCAGCACGAATTGAAACAGGTAATCCGTAGCAGTGAAGAACCTGCTTGCGCGACATACGGCAATCTCCTCACCAGCCAACAGGATGATTGTTTATAAATTAGAAGCAGCTTTTGATATAATGGTAGCGCATGAAAAAAGGCATTTTAAGCAGGCACAAGAAAATAAACCGTCTTCGGTTAAGCCGAAATGTGAAACCAACCATTTAACTTAGAAGCATGATTAAGAACGCGCGGCTTATCCGGTTATTTACACAAAGTATTCTTGCGCTTATCCTGTTGATAAGTCCGGTAAGTGGCCATGCGGGTTCGGTAATTTCTGCGCATCCAAAAATTCATACCGAGTGGGTTTCAACACACAAGTTAAGATCAGTTTCGGTTTGGCAGAAAAGGCAGCAGCCTAACCATTACGTTTCGCCTTGCTATCAATTAATTAATTTTTCTGTAGCGGTTAAACTAAAATCCAATCAAACTCAGTGGTTAAACCATTCGCAACCCCGCACACTTCTGCAAAAGACTATTCCGTTTGGCACGGAAGATGAATTAAGCGCGTAGCACTTTTACCTGCTCTCACCTGATCAGGATTTCAATCCATTTTTAAAATCATTAATCACCTTAACCGGTTTGATTATGTCGCGCATTAAAAAAACTTTACGAGTTACGCTGCTCGCGTTTCTCCTTTTGCTGGCTTTGGCAGGAATTGGAATTCCGCCACCGAAACATTTGTTTGAGAAAAAAGAAGACACGATTGAGTTGGTGGAGAACGAAGAAGAATCTGATAAGGATTAATTTTTAACCACATAGGAGGCACATAGCTGCACTCAATGCTTCTTGCGACTTTGCGGTTTTTATAAAATTTTACTACAACGTTAAACCTTATCCAACTACCCTTGTCTAATCGGGTTTCTTGTATACCATGCTCAACGAAATTGAAGAATTATTTTCCTATCGTATTAAACTTTTCTTGCAGCCCTATCTCTAAGCTGCACAAACAAACTTAACACGACTATGAAAACAAAAACATTGCTGAACATGAAGAATCTGTTCTATGTACTAATCGCTGCCTTTATGTTTACACTTGCAGCTTGTAACCAGGACGAAGCTCCGGATTTCTCATCGGAGGATACAGAAGATGCCTCGCTTGATGCTATTGAAGATGCCTACTTTGATGATGCCGATGACTTGGTGGGTGAAGCTTTCGCCAGCACAGAAGCTACTTCGAACGGTAAGAAAGCAACGGACGAAAGATTAACCTGCGCTACGATTACGTACGAAGGTAATGGCACATCTGGAACATTACGAATTGATTTTGGTGATGGCTGCACTGACCCCCGTGGTAACGTGCGCACGGGTGCGATAGTAGTAACACACTCTGGTGCATGGAATATTGCAGGTTCTTCTTGGTCAATCACATTTGAAGATTATACCATCAATGATTTTCAAATTGAAGGCAGCCGCACAGTAACCGTAGTGAGTTATACAGCAGAACTTTCCGTGTTTGATGTAGTGTTGGTGGGTGGCAGAGTAACCTGGCCTGATGGACGCGTAGCTACCCGCGAAGTAAATCGCAGACGCGAGCATGAGCGTAATGAAAACAACTTATTAGATCGTTTGATCATCTATGGCTCCGCACAAGGCACATTCAGAAACGGCCGTGGGTATTCTATTGAAATTCTGGAGCCACTTGTTTACACCAGAACCTGTGCTGCCGAAGGTGTATTCATTCCGGTAAGCGGTGTAAAATTTGTGACACACGGCTTGCGCGAATTGACCATTGACTATGGCGATGGCACCTGCGATAACATGGTAACGCTTACAAATAAAAATGGCCGCACCAAGCAATATGAAGTGAAGAAATAAGAGGTGGTGTGGTTGAATAAAAAGTCCGCCTTGGGTTTAGGCGGACTTTCTTGTTTGAATCGAATTGTAAATTCTAATTATTTGGGTTCGACATTACAAATTATTACAAATGTCGAACAGCTCTGGGCAACTGTGCTACTCGTAGTTCTGTTCGTCTTTTGAATTAGTAAAGACAAGGTGTCGTATTATGCGTCCTTTCGAATCGCAGTCAGCTCTTAACCAAGCTATAAAAGTCGCATTCTCTGAGTTAGTTAACTCTAATTTAAATGGAAATCCACTATCCGAAATTATTTTTAAGCTGGTCACACCTAGTCCAAGCAGTTTGGGTTTTACTTCCTCTAAATTAATTGGATTTTGAATGAATAAGTCAGTTAAGAATTTGTTACGGTCCATCTTATAAAATAATGAGTCACAATCTGTCGTGTTAATTTTATCTATTTCTAACGAGAATCCCTTTCCTATTACATCATCTAAAAAAAAACCGTAAAAAGTCTTTAGCCCACTTTTATTGTCATTCCCAAATGACCAATAACCACATGTATCCCAGATTGTATCGTACTCAGCTACGTTCATTTTGTTATGAAAGCTGAAGTCTTTGTCAAAGGGGTCGAAATTGTCATTGCTTGACTTACAAGCCCAAAAGGTCAATCCAAGAAATACAAACATTATGAGCTTCATAGTACTGCCGTCAACATTCGAATTTAATCAAATTGCGTATATTATTTTCTATTGAAGTGATTCCAAAAAAAATCCCGCAGCACCATGCCGCGGGATTCCTCTCTATTTGCAAGCAGAGAGAACCTCACCCCCTACCCCTTTCCATCCCGATAGCTATCGGGAGAGAGGGGAGTTGGTTTAGTTTCTTAATACCTGTAATACTCAGGTTTAAACGGTCCTTTAACCGATACACCAATATACTTGGCTTGTTCTGGTGTAAGCTCATCCAACTCAACACCAATTTTCTTCAAGTGCAAGCTGGCTACTTTTTCATCCAGATGTTTCGGCAGCATATACACTTTGTTTTCGTACTTGCTGGTGTTGGTCCACAATTCAAGTTGCGCCAGCGTTTGGTTAGTAAATGAGTTGGACATTACAAACGAAGGGTGGCCCGTAGCACAACCTAAGTTTACCAAACGACCTTCGGCCAACAGAATAATCTGGTTGCCACTTTTCAAAGTATATAAATCAACCTGTGGTTTTACTTCATCGCGGGTAGCATTTTTCTTTAACCAGGCTACATCAATTTCATTATCGAAGTGGCCAATGTTACACACAATGGTTTTGTCTTTCATCATTTCAAAATGACGGCCCAACACTATACCAAAGTTACCAGTAGTCGTTACTACAATGTCGGCATCTTTAATGGCATTGTCCATCTTCTTCACTGCAAAGCCATCCATGGCAGCCTGCAACGCACAGATCGGATCAATCTCGGTAACGATTACACGCGCACCGGCACCACGCAGCGAAGCGGCAGAACCTTTACCCACATCGCCATAACCGGCTACAACGGCAACTTTACCAGCCATCATCACATCAGTTGCTCTGCGAATAGAGTCTACCAACGATTCCTTACAACCGTATTTGTTATCAAACTTTGATTTAGTAACAGAGTCGTTGATGTTGATAGCAGGCAACGGCAGTTTTCCATTTTGCTCACGCTCAATCAGACGGTGTACACCGGTTGTAGTTTCTTCCGAAATACCTTTAATACCTTTAACCAGTTCAGGATAACGATCCAACACCATGTTAGTTAAATCTCCACCATCATCCAAAATCATATTCAACGGCTGGCCACCTTCAAATGCAAAAAGTGTTTGTTCAATACACCAGTCAAACTCCTGCTCGTTCATTCCCTTCCAGGCATAAACCGGAATACCCGCTTTGGCAATGGCCGCAGCGGCATGGTCTTGCGTAGAGAAGATATTGCATGATGACCAGGTTACTTCAGCACCCAATTCAACCAGCGTTTCAATCAACACGGCAGTTTGAATAGTCATGTGCAAACAACCTGCAATGCGAGCGCCTTTTAACGGCTTCTGCTTTCCAAACTCTTCGCGGATGGCCATCAAGCCTGGCATTTCGGCCTCAGCCAGTTTAATTTCTTTACGGCCCCATTCGGCCAGACTAAGGTCTTTTACTTTAAATTTTGCCTTTTCGGATACGGTTGCAGACATACGCTATGGTGTTTTTAGTGGTTTAATTAAATAAGAGGCATCAAAGGTAAAAGAAAGGGTTTAGATTACCATATTCTATAAGTAAAGGAACTAATTACCCACTGGTTTGTTTGAAGTTAAAAATTGATTCATGCAAAAGATTAAAATAGACATTGTATCGGATGTAGTGTGCCCGTGGTGTTACATCGGCAAACGCAGAATAGAAAAGGCTATTGACCAACTACAAGGCCAGTTTGAATTTGAGGTTTCCTACCTGCCCTTTGAGTTAAATTCGCAGGTACCCAAAGCAGGCCTTGACCAGAAAGCCTATCTGGCCAACAAATTTGGAGGCGATGATCGCTTTAAACAACTTACCCAACATGTAACTTCCATTGCTTCCACTGAAGGTTTGCAGTTCGATTTCAACAAACAAAAGGTGATGCCGAACACGCGCGATGCGCATCGCATTATCTGGTTCGCCAAACAAGAAGGAAAACAATTAGCCGTAAAAGAAGCATATATGAAAGCTTACTTTGAAGATGGCGTGGATTTATCTAAACCTGAAAATCTGATAAGCATAGCCGTGGCTTGTGGTTTATCTGAAGCCCGAGTTACTGCGTTGCTTGGTTCTGACGAAGGTTTGCAGGAAGTTATTACTATGGAACAACTCAATCAGCAACGCGGTGTTAGTGGAGTGCCGTTTTATATTATTAATGATCAGTACGGTATTTCAGGTGCACAGCCTACCGATACTTTTATACAGGCGCTTACGCAGATTGGCAGTGAAGTAGAAGCTGCCAATGCGTGTGATGTGGAAACGAAGGAGTGCTGAGACCTCACCCCTGCCCCTCTTCACGGGAGAGGGGTGGTTCATAGAATGTATTGAGCTTAGATACTTGAGTCTGGAGTTGCACTCAATCTTGACTTTACTGCATTTTCTAAAAACAAAGCCACAGATTCAAAGATAATCAGTGAATCTGTGGCTAAGAAACCGAAGGCTTACTTCTTAATCAAATCAGAATCCTTAATAATAGAAGTTAGCACACTGGTGCGACCATCATCCATGCGCGTCCAGATGGGTGTAATAACTCCTTTAAAAGCATCGATGTTGGTGTAATCACCAAAGAATTTTTCTTCGGTAGGAATAAAAGGTGTTTCGCTGATCTTTTGTTCTTTAAAGGTAGCGCCACCATCTACTGAGTATGCGAGGTACACATCGGTTTGTAAATCATCGTAAGCCCTGCGATCGTAATATAAAATATAGATATAGCCGGTTTCATCGTCAACAGCAAGCCACGGCATAAACTGATGTTTACCTTTTCCATCCTGATTAATGCGCAGCGGTTGCGTCCAGAAATCACCTTGATTGGTAGAACGCATAAACCAAATGTCAGTATCGTCTTCGCCATTGCGTTGATCGGCCCATACTAAGTACAAACTTCCATTCAACCGACCTTTACTGTTGTCGATTTTCAAAACCGGCATTCCATTGCTTCGGCTTAAGCCCGGAATTTTCATAGCCCAACCACCTTCTTGTTTGGCAATGGCCAGATCGTTGGTAAGCCAGGTGGTGCCACCATCGAATGAACGATCCATAAAGATAGTACCTTGATTAGACCACGCTACAAATACGCGCCCCATTGCATCAACTGCGGGTACGGCTCCCTCGGCTGTATTATCATCATCCACACAATCGCCAGGGGTTTGATTGATCTGAATCGCCTTACTCCATTTTTTTCCGGCATTGGTGGACATGCTGAACATAATATTCGAGTGACAATTTGGATCGGTTAATCCGTACTTATCAAATTGTGTCCATGTGGTATAAATGTTTTGCTTGCGCGGATGTACAGCTGGCCATTCTTTATCCTGATCGGCTGGTGGATTGTGTCCAATTGATTCACCTTCACTCCAGGTTTCGCCACCATCGGTTGATTTTTGTACCACAATACGATCTAGCCATGCATCATTACTTCGACCCTCGCCACTGGGATCGGCTAAATGGAAATAATAAAAGTCGCCCTTTACATCGCTGATCACGGCCGGATCGCCATACACACCAAATGGCGATTGAAGTGTAGTGGTTTTCCAACTTAGGCCACCATCTTTGGTATAGATGGCTTTGTTTAAAACTACTCCCGCTAAAATATTTTTAGGATTCTTTCGATTAATAGCAATGCTGGGTTCCAGTGGTGGATACACGCCATCTACTTGTGTGGCGATAATCAGGTTTTTAAACTGTGCCTGAACCTGGGCCGCACTTAAAATAATTACCAATGCAAAAATTACTCTGCTCATTTTTTATAGATGCTTTAATTCTTTCAATACTTCAACCCAGTGTTGATACCCAACGGCATTCAAATGCAATCCATCGTACGTGTATTTCACATCCAATTTCCCCTGACTGTCAATAAACTTACCATATAAATCCACATACGTGTAGCGCATACGTGTAGCATAACGTGCCAACTGATCGTTTATGGTGTTAATGTGGTTGCTGTTATTAAACTGTTGTGGAAAGCGTTCAACTGTTTCGTTAACCGGAAGTATGCTTTGAATAAAAATTTTGGTTTTAGGCGAACCTGCTTTCACTTTTGAAATTATGCTAAACATATTTTCCAGAATAGCTTCATCGGGTATTTTTTTGGAAATATCATTGGTGCCGATCAATATAAACAGAGATGAAGGCTTAAGTTTAACGATGTCATCAATACGTGCTAACACGCCAAATGTATTATCGCCCGAAATGCCGCGGTTGATAACTGTAGAGTCTTTCAACAACTGTTTCCACTTACCGCCTTCAGTAATACTGTTCCCCAGAAAAACTATTTTACCCGGCACTACGGCTTCTTTCTTAAACTTTTCCATTCGCACCCAATAATGCTCGGGCATGTTGGGAATAGTATCGTACGAACGTTTCTGTGCTACACTCTCTACACCAGCCAACGCCAGCAATAGCACCACTACAAAGCTTTTCATTTTTTAAAGGTATCGATTTTTGTGTTCAACTTTTCGCCACCGCCAATTTCTACTACCGATGAACCATACACTTTAATGGTTGCCTTTATAAAATCTTCGGCATTGGCTTTATAAATATTGTCCACATACTTCTGCGGATTACGATCGATGTATGGGAACCAGGTACTGTGAATCTGCACCATAATTTTATGTCCCTTCTAAAACGTATGCAGAATATCTTGTAACGTTATATTTACATCGGTTACTTCGCCTGGCTTAAAGGGCTCGGGTTTTTCAAAACTATTACGCCATCTTCCCCGAAACACTTCATGCCGAACCAGTTGCTGATATCCACCCATTATTATATTGGCAGGGTTG
>DPSB01000469.1 GCA_003537495.1 Cytophagales bacterium
ATTTCCGCATTCCTGTTGAATATTAATCATTTAACAACCGCTACAAATATTGAGCAGACACTGAGCCTTAATGATAAGGAAATCGCAAAGATTGAACTGCTTAGTATGCAGAGAGATGAATTGATTAAGCTGGACATCCCACGGAAGAAAAAAGAATTGATAGACAATTGTCAAATTCTAAGAAAGTATAAGCAGGAAATTGAAACTTTCCTCGGAAATTTTGGCAATGAAAAAATTACCGAACTAAATGCTTTGATAAAAGACGTTGTTGAAAAGTCTACTCTGGTTGAAAAATTAGGATCGAGTCAATTTAACGATGGGCTCCTTAAGACAGTGGGTTCGGAAAAATGGAAAGCTTTAATTACAGCAGCTAAGGAATTGAATGATGCCGAACTAACAGTTGACAATAAGTTAGACAAATGCATGCTATGCCATCAAGAATTGAAAGAAACAGAAAAAACTCTTTTCATGTCTTATTGGCAATTTTTGTTAAGTACGGCTGAAAAAGATTTTCAAACCGCTAAGCACAGAATTGGACAGTGGATTAAATCTATCGAAGCGCTAAAGAACAAGCTAACATTCGCAGAAGACAATTTAACTGTTCGAATTCTTCGCATAGAACAGCCAACATTTGTTACTGAAATTGAAGAGAAAATTCCCAAACTGGCTGAAATAATTGACTCTTGGGTTAAATCGTTAACTCAACTCAAAGAAATTACTACTGAAGGACACGTTGAGATCGCTCTAGATAAAATCGATATAATCATTGCTGAAAAGACCAGAGAAGAATCTTCTTTAGTCGATCCAAGGGGACAGATTCTTGCCATTGATAAAGAACTTTTAGAACTGCGACATAAACAAAAGGCAAGTGCCATAAAGGATAAAATATTAAAATATTTGGACTACTTGGTTTGGAAAAATAAAGCGAATCAAATTTTCTTCCCTAAAAACAAATACACTTCGGCACGCAAACATTTCTTCAATGCAATTCTAACAGATAGATATAAAGAAATCTTTAATGAGGAAGTCAATTCTTTAGATGGCCATATCGGTCTCAGTGTTAATACTTCTGGGCGCAGTGGCGACACGGTAATTAAATTAGGGCTTGATTTCGCCAAAGTAAATCAGCTGAGTGAGGTGCTCAGTGAAGGAGAACAAAAGGTAACGGCACTTGCAGACTTTCTGACTGAAGTAAGAATCGATAGAAACAATTGTGGAATTATTTTTGATGATCCAGTGACTTCGCTCGATCATGAACGAAAGTCTTTAATTGCAAAAAGGCTTGCTCTTGAATCACGAAATCGTCAAGTAATTATTTTTACTCATGATATAGTGTTCATGAGCATGATTGCTGAACATGCTGTGGAAAATAGCGTTGAGTTCTCTTCTCATTGGATTAGAAGACTTATAGATGGAACTCTTGGAGTCATTGAAAAGGATAGCAATCCTAAACTATCAAATCTAGAAAGTCTGAAGAAAGATGCTAAGAGTTCAGTTAATGGCATCGACAAACTTGGTGAGAAAGAAAAGGAGAAAGCACTTGGTTCGGCATTCGACTATCTTAGAAGCGCAACTGA
Organism: Cytophagales bacterium; assembly: GCA_003537495.1. Lineage (GTDB taxonomy): Bacteria > Bacteroidota > Bacteroidia > Cytophagales > Cyclobacteriaceae > ELB16-189. Next base: position 1,578 of record DPSB01000469.1, read on the forward strand.
AGCTCTAATACGCGAAGTGCTTCTTGCGGGAACAATAAAGAGATATGATGACCACATACGCGTCCAAAATATCGAAGAGATTCCTTTTACAAAGGAACTTGGAGTAAAGATTGCTAAACTGCACGGGAAGATTTCTGAATTAGGTTTAATGCACGATAGAAGCAATGAATTTAGAGAGAAACAACCTGATATAGAAGACTTTAGTAAAGCATTTAAAGAATTTGAAGAAATAGAGGAAAAGCTAAAGAAAGCGAGAAACTTGACTAGAAAAGAGAGAGATGAGCGAAGGTCTCAGGTAAAGCAAAGCAGTCAAGGATTGTTAGGTTAAGTCCTATTAGTCGATACAATGAAAGATATTATAAACCGGCAGCTGGAAAAAATATCCATTTCTAGTGCAGTAGAAATCCTCTATTCTTGTGAATCGGGAAGCCGAGCCTGGGGATTTCCATCCCCCGATAGCGATTATGATGTACGCTTCATCTACGTACACCCTAAAGAATATTATTTGAGTGTTGATGAGCAACGGGACGTAATTGAATTGCCCATCAATGATCTTCTGGATATCAATGGTTGGGAATTGCGCAAAGCACTTAGATTGTTTAGAAAATCAAACGGAACTCTTTTTGAATGGCTGCAATCACCTATAGTTTACGCTCAGAACAATGAGTTCATTGATGACTTAAAGAATCTAATGCCTCACTATTTTTCTCCAAGAGCAACCATGCACCACTATCTAAGTATGGCCAAGACTGTTTTTGAGAGCGATTTGGCAGGAGGGGAGGTTCGGTTAAAAAAGTATTTCTACGCGTTAAGGCCAATACTGGCGTGTCGGTGGATAGCCGACAGGATGGAAGTCCCTCCTATGGAATTTGGGAAACTGAGAGTTCTGCTTGCCAATGATTTAAATAAAATAGTGGACGACCTACTAAAGCAAAAAGCAATAGTGGATGAAAAGTACGTGATCAAACCAATTGAACAACTTCATTCATTCATCAAAAGTGAAATTGAATATTGCGAGAAAGCTGTACCAGGCCTAACCTCCGTAAATGCAGATTCAGATATGTTGAATAATTTATTTAGAAAATACGTTGGATGACACTTCATGATTTAAACAAGGATAATAATCATCTACTCTTAAAGTGTATTAGTGGCAGTCAGGCGTACGGCCTTGCACTCCCGCATTCTGATACTGATATTAAAGGGGTGTTTGTTTTGCCAAAGGAAGAATTCTATGGCCTCCAATACACGGATCAGTTAAACAATGAAACGAACGATGAGATGTTCTATGAAGTGAGGAAATTCTTTGATCTATTGCTGAAGAACAATCCCAATCTTCTTGAGCTACTTAACACACCGGACGATTGTGTGTTGTACAAACATCCATTGATGCACAGCATCAAATCAGAAATGTTCCTGTCAAGACTTTGCGCTCAGACATTTGGACAATATGCTTATGCTCAAATTAAGAAGGCCAGAGGACTCAATAAAAAAATACTAAATCCCCTCGATAAGAAACGCAAAACCATTGTTGATTTCTGCTACGTAGTTAATGGGTATAGTTCAATTCCGTCTACCCAATGGCTTCAAGAGAAGGGCTTTGATCAGAAAGATTGTGGTTTGGTTGCGATAGACCATATGAAAGACATGTATGCAGTATTCCATGCAACCCAGGCCAATCAAAGTGTCAAATTTAATGGTATCTATTCAGGAGACGCTGCGAATGACGTTTCATTAACGTCCATTCCCAAAGGAATTGAATCGATAGCCGTTCTGAGTTTCAACAAAGATGGTTACTCTAAATATTGTAAAGACTACAAGTTATACTGGGAATGGGTGGATCAGCGAAATGAGGAGCGTTATGAAAACACGGGCAACGATGT
>DPSB01000466.1 GCA_003537495.1 Cytophagales bacterium
TACCGCGAAGGCATGTCGCCTTTTATTTTGATTGTAGGCATATCAATGGCTGTGTTGGCAATTCTTACGCTTATGGTAAAAAACCAATGGTACCTGCATGCTATTATTGGTGTAGTGTTAGTGCTCCTGATCTTTTTTGGTAAGCGTACTCTCAAAAGAATTTTAACACTCACCTTCGGTGCAGTGATTTTGATTCTCACGATCGAAAGTTTTGATTATGTAATCAACAATGTATTACCTGAGCGACATAAAAAGCGATTGGAGGCGTTGGTTAATCCCAACTTCGATCCGATGGGCATTAACTGGAACGTAACCCAATCTAAAATTGCAATAGGTAGTGGTGGCTTTGCCGGAAAAGGATTTTTAAAGGGAACCCAAACCAAGTTTGATTTTGTGCCAGAGCAGAGCACTGATTTTATTTTTTGTACGATTGGTGAAGAGCACGGTTGGATTGGAAGCCTTCTTGTAGTAGTGTTATTTGTGTTCTTTCTTCAGCGAATCATTTTTATAGCCGAGCGTCAGAAAAATCGTTTTGCGCGCGCATATGGTTATGCTGTGGCCAGTATTTTCTTTTTTCACTTTGCTGTAAATATCGGCATGACCATCGGGTTGTTTCCCGTAATTGGAATTCCGTTACCATTCTTTAGCTATGGTGGCTCAGCGTTGTGGAGCTTTACGGTGTTGCTCTTTATCCTGCTTAAGTTAGATGCACACCGCAGCCAGGTGTTGCAGCGAATTTAGCGAAACCTATTTTGTAAGATTTCATAAAACTCTTCGTATTCTTCGCTTTCGCGATCCCAATCGGGATAAGCATCGTCAATAAAACGCATGGCTTGCGTCAGGTTATCTAACCGGTCTAACTTATCTATGGCTTCTGTAAAAATTTCAAAATCACCATGAAACAGAATTTTGGTGAACATGAATTTTTGATTGATGGTGAGGCTTTCTTTTAACCGCGTAATTTTTTGTTTCGCTAAGTTATCGGCTAATGTTGCTTTTGGTTCGGGGGCGATTAACGGTTGCGTTACTGAGCTTACTGGCTTTTGCGCTACAACTTTCGTTTCAACAACAGGTTTTGTTTCTACAATTGAAGTTGTAGTTGGTGCTGATTTTTGTTCGTAGAATGTGGCAATGTTAACTGGTACAATCTTACTAAGTGCAGATAGGTGTGGTTCAACATCTTCCGGAGTAAAATTTACAGCCTCCAGAATCTGATCCAGTAAGGCAAATGCTTCTTTGCCCTTAACTGCATCAGCTTGTTTTTCTTTTAATCGTGCCACCAGATTTTCTAAAGGCGCTTTATTGATTTTAACATACTTTACTTTATTTTCAAGATCCTGAATAGAAAGCGATTCGTCTTTGGTATCTAATAGATCAGCGTAAAAATCATACGGATCAAGAATCAGGTAAAGCGTTTGGCTTACGCCTCGTTTTAATAACGGTAAAAAATCTACTTTGCTGATGGCGATATTGTTGCTTAGCACGATTTGAAACTGGCTAAGTGCTTCGGTTACAGCTTTAGCCTGATAATCGAAATACGGACTCTTGAGTTTCTCATTTTCTTTTTTCCATGCGCTCAGCAAATCATGGATCACAAAAAAATTTACCTGCTTTACTGCGCAAAGGTTTAGAAGTATAGGGCCGGTAATTGTGTTCTTGCGCGAGAAAAAACTTTCGGCCAGTTGATTGGCAACCTGGATGGCGTATTGATCGATGGCTTTTAAACTTATCTTTTCATCCATGCCCTGATAATTTTGTATTCTTGTTAGCTACGTTATACAGATGGTAAAGATAGTGATAGAAAACATGGCCCGAAAGGAAGTAACCGGTAAAGCCGGAACTTCTGCGTTGCGCCTGCTTCATGAAAATCTGGTGGACTGGATGCATGCGTGTGGCGGAAAGGGACGGTGCACTACGTGCAAAATGATTGTGATTGCTGGTGCGGAAGCGCTTGGGCCACTTACCGATGCTGAAAAGCGCTACCGTGCTAACAACGAACTTGGCGTTAATGAGCGGTTAGCTTGCCAGGCAAAAGTAACCGGCAATTGCCACGTGCGTGCGCCCGAAGCATATAAGTTGCCACACCTCGATTATACGGAATAATCTTGCCGTTGGATAGACCTTTCTAATCCCTAAATTGCCAGTATGTTTATAGAGCCTCAATTAGGTCGTAATCCATCGGGCAAGAGTGGCTGGATTGAAGTAATATGCGGGTGTATGTTTTCGGGTAAAACCGAGGAGCTGATCCGCAGGCTTAACCGCGCGCTTATTGCAAAACAGAAAGTAGAGATTTTTAAGCCGGCCATTGATACCCGCTACCACACCGAAAAAATTGTTTCGCACAGTGAACGCGAAATTCGCTCTACTCCGGTACAGTTTGCTTCAGATATAATTTTGCTGGCTGGCGAGTGCGATGTAGTAGGTATTGATGAAGCACAATTTTTTGATGAGGCTATTCTGGAGGTGTGCAATGCATTAGCCAATAGCGGCAAGCGTGTAATTGTGGCCGGGTTAGATATGGATTATGAAGGCAAACCTTTTGGGCCAATGCCAAATCTATTAGCGGTGGCTGAGTATGTTACCAAAGTACACGCCATCTGTGCGCAAACCGGAGAGTTGGCTTCTTTCTCCTACCGTTTGGCGGATAATGATGCCCGCGTATTGCTGGGTGAAAAAAATGCGTATGAAGCCCGCAGCCGACAGGCGTTTTTTGCAGACAAGAAAAAGCGTTCGTAGTGTTAGTTAAAACGAAAGGCATTGTTTTTCGACTAACCCCGTATGGTGATACTTCGGTAATTGTAAATATGTTTACCGATTTGTTTGGCCTGCAGAGTTACATTGTAAATGGCGTTCGCTCTCCTTCCAAAAAAAGTAAGATTGCTCTATTTCAGCCGTTAACGTTGCTCGATCTGGTGGTGTACCATAAAGAAAATGGAAACATCATGCGTATTAAAGAGGTGAAATGTTTTCACCCCTATACAAGCCTGTCGAATCATGTAAATAAATCGGCCATAGCACTTTTTATAAATGAAGTATTAAACAAGGCCGTAAAGGATCAAACGCATACTTCTGAAATTTTCGAGTTTATCTCTAACTCGCTTGTCATTCTGGATGAGCACCCCAAACCGGAGAACTTTCACCTTATTTCC
>DPSB01000273.1 GCA_003537495.1 Cytophagales bacterium
GCAGAGCCACACGATTGCCAAAATAGCTTCGGGTTAAATATAATACACTGGGCACAGGCCGCGGTGCCCACCACGAAGTTGGGCGAAAACCATCCCAACTGCCCATTTGCCTAAGGCCTCCGCTATCGGCTTTCAGGTGAAGGCGGTCAGCCATCGGATTGGATACGGAAATGCATCCATTCAGGTATGCCCGTAGGCCGAACTCCCCATCGCCCATGCGCTGTTTTTCAAATTGCAAATCAAATAACCCAATGTGCTCAAAAACTTCCCTGCGCACCATGGCATTGCCCGTATCCAGCTGATCGGCCCACCGAAAAAAAGAATAATGGCGGGGTACTTTACTGCCTACTACGCTTATGGACACGCCTGCAGAAATATCGGCCTCAAAATAATCCAGGCACCGGATATGCTCTTCCACCCAATTTTGCTTTACGCGCGAATCATCATCATACAACAAAATCAATTCGCCAGCAGATTGCCGTATGGCTTCATTGCGTGCCTTCCACAACGCCTTTTCTTGTTGACGGATTACGCGAATTTCTATACTTCGGTTTTCATAGAGGCCGGCCTGAAAGGGCTCTGACTGATCCACCACAATAACCTCCAGGTTTGAATACGTTTGTTGCTCCAGGTCAGTAAGCACATCGTTAAGATAGCTATAGCGATTAAGTGTTGGGATAATAACAGACACCCGTGGCTTGTGCTGCAACAAGGTACCGGCAAACCCTGCGTAATCCGGGTAGGCCTTGGTGCGGGCAAAAACATCAACACGCTTTACCCGAAAGGTTTTGGCAAAGGCCCGAACTTCCTTTACCGGATTGTGAAACGAGAGCAACCGGATTAACAGCACATACCACGCCCACAGGGCATGAAAGTACTTGCGCACAAACCGGTACTCATCGGCCAATGGCAATGGTTCAGTTGCCAGCGCCAATACCTGCGAAGGCTCACGCACCATTATACCTTTATGAAAAGCCTGGTATGCGGCATCGCGCAGAGTTGATTCTCTTGATTTAAATTTTAAGTCAATCTCTATCAATTTCTGATTCGATGGACTGATTATCTCATAATTTATCCAATAGAAATTATTTCGCGTTGGCGCCAAATGTTGGAACCAAAAAGGTTGAATATATTTTAAATACGAGAATATCAAATAAGTGTGATTCTAAATGAAGGCATCATTTAAGCAATCCAAAATCACCAATGCAATCCTGATCAGAACGCTTAACGCCATCCTTTCTGAAAGTAATCCAGTAGCCTTTAGGTATTGAAAAATGACGAAGGCGTTTACCGCTCTTAATTAAATCCAAATACTTAAACCAAAATAAAAGTATTCGACTTAAAAGAAGGGCTCCGTATCTGAAAAATCTATTCGAAAAAGAATCAACAAAAGCTTGAGCATTCACAACAGCTACAGCTGAAAAAACTCCCTCGGTAGCCCTAAAATTTTCAATACTGCACTCTTTAAATAAAGATCTTAACCCAGTAAAGGTAAATCTAAAAAAATCATACGGAGCTCCATGATAAGGAAATGCAAATGGAATTTCAATTTGAATTAGCCCACCATTTACAGCAACACGTTCCAGTTCTTTTGCTGCTTCCCATGGTCGAATTGTATGCTCGAAAACCTGTGCAGCTATAATCAAATCAAATGAATTATCCTTAAAGGGTACGTTGTGTACATCAAAAACAATATCAGGTGAAAATTGTAAATGAACATCAGATGTAATCACCTCATTACCCGAAAATATTTCCTTATAAAACGAAACCTTATCACCCGCACCTACAATTAAGACGCGCTTATTAGTTACTTTTTTTGCTAAATCTTCATATCGCCTTTCAAGGTCCCAATCAATATTCAACTTTGGGAGAAGAGATGCGCGAATAAAGTTTTTTATATTCCTTTTGTTAGAGTAAGTCTTATCTTGTGTCTGTGGCTTTTGATCTATAATGTCATTAATTGTAAACAGAGAATTTTTTTCGTTGATCAAAATTGGAATCCCACTAATAACCGGATAAGAGTCTTGCCCGCTAAATTCACATTTTTCAAGAGCAATTCTTGAACAAGTAGTGCCATTCATAGGACTTATTAAGATAGCTTCCATAATCAATCTTCCATTTTGATTACATTCAATCTTGCTTCAACAAATTCCGCCACTGCGTCATTTGCCTGAGGCGTATAGTGTACTAACCCCTTATTGATAACGGCATCGGGGTTTGTTTTAAATTGCTTATAAAACTGATCACCGTAATACCAATACTCAATACCTTGCTCCTCCAGTTTTTGAATAAACAAACCCCATGGGTTTTCCAGCTTGTCATAATCAATAAACGTGTTCAGGTTGTCCAGCAACAGCACCACAAAGCGGGCTTGTTGCTGTTCAGCCTGATGGTTGGCTTCGGCAAGCAGGTTTACACAAAGGGTAAGGTCATCGCCTGCGGTACGGTAAACCGGCTGGCGGTGTTGTTGCCATACGGTAAACGCGCGTGCCGCACGCACCAAATAGAAATTTGTATGCCAACCCTTATTAAACAGGATATTTCCATTTCGCTCGCGCAATAAAAATTCGCTTGCTTCTGCTTTCGAGAATTCGCGCAACAATTCCTCGCCATGCAACGTGGGCTGGTTCACCACCTGCAAAGCTCCGTTGCCTGGCACATACATGGGTTTGGTTTTTAACCCGCCTACTGTAAGGTTATAAATCTGTGAGCGTGCCCGGTCCAGGTCGCCCGCTACCATGCCCAAAATAATGAGTTTGGTTTGTTGCTTTTCCTTTTCATACCGAAGCCAGGCCTGATCAATGCCGTACCCGCCTACACCCAGGTTAAGCACACGAAGCCCCGTACGCTGCTGCAGGCGGTAGGGCCAGGTATCTTCATAAGCTACCTCATCGCCATGCGTAAATGAATTGCCCAGGCACACCAGGTCATATGCACGGCTCAATTCAGGGTAAGGCATTTGCTTGTTACGCAGTGAGTCGTACTCAAGCTGGCTGCAGCGATACCCGGCATGATTGGAATAGTAAGGTGGCTGTGCCCCTAACTTGCCGATGCTCCAGCCCAGGTCAGCATCGTACACATTGTATTTATGCCAGGTGGTGGTGTCCACCACGGGCACCTGTTGCGGCACATGAAAGGGAGGAAGAAAATAACTTTTCTTACCAAACAAATAGTCGATGTGCTTGTCGCGTTTGGTCAACACCCGCAAGGTAACTTCGGCCAAAACCGCTGTGATGATCAGCACAAAAACAGGAAAAATCAGTTTCTTCATAATGCTTTGTTAGGCTTACCACATATTGGCATCGTCAATGCGTTCGCGCACGTTTGTTGTTTCAGTAAACCCATACCGAACCAGTAAGTCGTCAACAATTTTTTCAACATCATGGTATTGGACCGCGTACGCCTGCGATTGGCTTCCAATGGATTCGCGCAGGTCCTTATCCACAATTAGTTTTTCCAATTCGGCTGTAAGTGTTGCCGGGGTAACGTTTACAATGGGTAAATCGGGCCGGTAACGCATCAGGTCAGGGTCAATGTAACACAACACGGGTTTGCCCAGGGCCATCAATTCAACGGAAACTTTTCCGTGCCAGCCATACAACACCTGGTCAATACCGATATCGCTGATTTCATACAACTCACGGATTTTGTGATGCGGTAATTTTTCAGCCAATACCAACTCCACGTTATATCCTTTTTGTTTCAGTGCTGCTATTGCCTGCTCAATAAAATCAGTACCCTTTTTTCTACGGCTTGATGGTGCATGAACAATACGGATAATACCATCTTGATCGGAAAGCGGTTTACGGGTAGGTGTCCAATACGCCATATCAATAACCTGTGGCGATAGCGTTGCCTGGGGAACCACGGCAAACAGATCGGGTTCGCTTACCAATACCAGGTCGGCATAACGCAACCATTTACGCAACCGCTTTTGCTGATCGGGGCGGCTAAGTGGTGGTTTTGATACCGATTCACCCCTGTTCTTTTCGCGCAGGTAATCGAAATATGTAATATCGACCACGTCAAGGCCACGAAAGTGAACGACAATTTTTTTTCCAAACAGTTTTAGCAGCGGAAGATCGAGCAGGTGAAAGCGCCACCAACTCCACAAGCTAACACCCCAAAAGAAATGAAACACGTGGTAGTGCTTTAACGCCCACAAAAAAAATAGAAACCTATCGAGATTAGCTTTCCATCCTTTTCCGGCCAGCATTATATCGTTTTGATAGCCGCGAAAATCTTCATTGTAAGCAGACGAGGATGCTTGAAGCCAGCGCTTACGAAATGTCTCAGCCAGTAATTGCATCTGGCCGCCTATTTCGTGACCTGCTATTAAAATTCGTCTATCTTTCTTTGACATATAGATTGATTGCCTCGTTATACAATCTATCAAATTGGCTAATCTGGTTTTTAATTTCAAATTTCCGAGTAGCTCTTTCTCGACCGGCTGCTCCTAACTTCTCTCGTCATTCTTCACTTTCAATAAGCTGTTTGAGTGCGCTTAGCATTTCATTTGAATCAAATTTATGAACCACTATACCGGTTATTCCATTTTCCACATTCTCAGATAGACCTTCCGCATCTGTAACTACACACGGTAAACCTGCGGCTTGCGCTTCAATTACGGAATTGCAAAACCCTTCCTGAATACTGGGCATAAAAAAAATATCTGTCTTTGTAAGGCGTTCTAAAACCCAATCATGGGATTTAGCCCCATGCAAAAAAATATGATCATTTAATTGCAATTCAGTAATCATAAATTGCAATTGCTCACGATCTGGCCCCTCTCCCACCAAATCGTAGGTAATATTAAAACCCTCCTCAATAAGCTTAGAAACAACAAGAATAGCAGTTGACAGGTTTTTTTTCCATCGATAGTGAGCCACTGTTATAACACGAAACTCAGGCCAATTTCTTCTATTCTTTTGTTTTACTTTAGCCAGATCAATGGCTGGATTAATTATTCTTACTCTATCCGCTCTGTAAGAGTATTTTGTCAAATGCGATACTAAGTCAATCGAAATGCTATGGATTAAAGTAGCTCGCCTAAAAACAGAACCCAAGTTGATTCGTAATGTTTCATCAGCCTGAGGTTGAGAAGTAATACCCCTTCCTCTAATACTCACTATATATGGTTTATTTAGGTAAGGTAAAACTTCTACGAAACCAGCCGCTTGGTTGTTCCACTCAAAGTGAACAACATCAACTTGTTTGGAGAGCATTAACAATGAAAGATTATTTCTCAATATGGCTAGACCAACCAGAAGTCTGCGATTTTTCAAACAAATAGTTGAAAGTTGAAATAGACTTTTAAAATCTTTGATAAGCATAATAAATAAACTCTTACCAAAGTTTGAGTTTGATCGATAATTGTAGGCTCTAATTTTAATTCCGTGTTGGTTATTAGACTTCTCTAATTCGGTAGTATTAACTCGTACTGCGCTCAAATTATACACGTTAACTCCTACTTTGGCAAGCTCAATAATCTTGTTATGCAAGAAAACCTGACTAGTGTTGGGAAACTTGTTTCCAACAATGAGTACTTTCATTCTTTAATAATATAATATCTATCAATACAATTAGCCTTTCTTAATTTTTCAGGTTTATCCTTAAAAAACAAGTCTATTGCTTTTGTTGCACCAACCCATTTGCCGTCATTATACTCATCAAAGGCAATAATACCTCCTTTTTGTACCGAAGAATAAAATTGATTTAAAACTAGAAGATAAGAATCGTAAAGATCGACATCAATGTTTAGAAAGGATATTTTATTGGGCACTTCCTTTAAAAATGATTGTTCAAAATACCCTTTGACGAATTTAATATTAGATTCTATGTATTTTGGTGAAAGTCCTGAAATCGTAAGTCGATTTTTTACAAATTCTTCGGAGAAGTTTAAGTCTCCTTGTATTATTTTAACATTGTCCCTGAAAGGCTCGTCATGATTAGTTGGAGATGGTAGCCCCTCAAACGAGTCAAATCCCCAGACTTTTTTGTTTGACCCCAACATTTGAAGGCTATTGCTTATGCAGTATAGGCTGAAGCCCCAGCCCACTCCACACTCAACCACATCTCCATCAATTTGCTCTGATTTTACTAAAAGTTCATTTAAATAAATCAGTTTCTTCGTTGTAAAATCATTGAGCTGATAAGCCTTTGGAATATTCCTGCCCGTCTTAACTAACTTAACTGAAAAAAATGTTTTTAAAAAATTATTGATATGTCCCTTTATTCTCATGGCTTGTTCAGTAATAGTATTTTTTTTAAATATTTAAAACGATGGTGAACTACTTCATATGAATTCAGAATTCTTATTAAATCTGATTTAAAAAATAATCGTAATACTAGGATGTAAATTATGACCCCTAAAATTGAATACACAACTAACACAAAGAAGTGAGAAAGATACTTTGGAGTAAAGTAAACAACCAATGCAGCCATTATAGAAGCCAGTAAAAACGGCTTCATTACTTGGTACAAAATTCTCACATCCAACTTTATAAGTTTACAGCACAAAACCAAATTGACTTGACCACCCAATAAGCGTGCTATAGTAACTGCGTAACAAATGCCTAGCAGCCCCCAATAACTCCCAACATAAATGGAAATAAAGAATATCGGGGCAAATATAAGAGCAAAATAAAATCCGTAGTTGGGCTTTCCAACAGCAAAATATAAACCTGAAGATGGGCTTGAAATTGATCGTGAAACTGGAGAGAGCTCAATGTTTACGATGTTCTCATTCGGGTCATCTCTGTAGCCATGGTGCTACTACCATCAAAAGG
>DPSB01000271.1 GCA_003537495.1 Cytophagales bacterium
CTGTGAAAGGATTGAAGTATAGGGGTAATCTAGGTCTCAACTATATTCAAAACAATGGAGGTAGTTATACCGGAGAAGGAGTAACCAGTACTAACCCTACAACCGAATCAATAGCATCTGTTAGCAACTCGCATACCTATCATTGGCTTGCAGAAAACATGGTAACCTATGATCGAACTTTTGCGGAAAAGCATATTATAAATGCAGTGGCATTGTATTCAGCTGAGTCAAGAAGGTTTAACAGATCTCGGATAGTTGCGAGAGATATTCCGGCTGATCATTTTCAGTTTTACAACTTAGGTCAGGCTGCTGGAGAAATAACCATGGCACCTAATGAGCAATTGTACGAGGTGTGGGGCCTCATGTCATGGATGGGACGGGTCATGTATTCTTACAATGATCGGTACATGATTACCGCCACGCTTCGTTCAGATGGTTCTTCCAGATTAACTGAAGGTAACAAATGGTACACTTATCCTGCCGTATCCGTAGGCTGGAATATTATGGAAGAATCTTTTATGCAAGGTATTACTCCTATCAATATGCTTAAGCTACGTGTAGGTTACGGCCAAACCTCCAATCAGGGGGTTCTCCCCTATGAAACACTTGGCCGCTTAGGTACCCGGCCCTACAATTTCGGCAGTGAATACTCTACTGGTTATTATGTAATCCAACTTCCAAGTCCTAGTTTAGGTTGGGAGTTTTCCAAGACCACAAATTTAGGGTTGGATTTTACGATTCTTAAGAACCGATTGTCAGGAACTATAGAGTATTATGTAACCAACACCGAAAATCTGTTGCTTAATAAAGCACTTCCTCCAACGTCTGGTGTTAATTCAGTAACTGAGAATGTTGGTCGTACGCAAAACAAGGGTATAGAAATTTCCCTAAACGGAACGATCGTTAATGATCGTAACGGCTGGACCTGGGATGCCGGCCTTAACTTCTATGCCAATAAAAACGAATTGATTTCGCTTACCTCAGGATTAGAAAGAAATGAAGGCAACTGGTGGTTTGTAGGACATCCAATCGATGTGATTTTTGATTACGAGCGCATTGGCTTATGGCAAGACGGAGATCCGCATCGGAATATTCTGGAGCCCGGTGCAAACACGTTGGGAATGATTAAAGTAAAGTATACAGGTGAGTTTACTCCGGATGGTACACCAGTGCGCCAGATAGGACCTGACGACCGCCAGATTTTGAGTATGTTGCCTAGATTTCAAGGTGGTTTTAATACCCGTGTTGCATATAAAGGATTTGACCTAAGTGTTGTCGGTGCATTTAAAAGTGGTGGAATTCTAAACAGCACTCTTTACGGAGGCGGTGGTTACCTTAATTTATTAAACGGCCGTAACGGTAATGTAGATGTAGATTATTGGACACCCGAGAATACCGGTGTGAAGTATCCCAATCCTGAGAGCATAAGAAGTGGCGATAACCTGAAGTATGCCAATACCATGGGCTACTTTGATGCTTCCTATCTCAAAATCAGAACCATTACATTGGGTTATGACTTTAAACAATTAAGAGACCGGAACATTAACCTGCGGGTTTACTTCACTGCTCAGAATCCATTTGTTATGTTCTCTCCTTATCATCGCGAATCGGGTATGGATCCTGAAACAAATTCTTTTGGTAACGAAAATGCAGCCGTAAACTTATCTGATAATTTGAGACGCGTGCTCACATTGGGTACCAATACGCCTTCTACACGCAATTATGTTTTTGGTGTTAATTTCTCATTTTAAAAAAGAACAACAATGAAACGGAAATATATAACTTATTTGGCATCAACCTTAATGACGCTGTTCCTGGTGGGTTGCTCTCATATATTAGAAGAGGAACCCCGCAGCATTTACGAACCTAGTTTTTTTAGAACTGAGAAAGGAGTGTACGGTGGACTAACGTCTATGTATGCGCACCTGCGGTGGATCTACGGTCAACCTTACTATTACAATACGTTGGAAACAGGAACTGATGAGTACACCTGGGCGCAAAGTGCTGATGGTAACTTCAGGGTGATGGACATCAGCGGCCAAGGTGAAATCACGCCACAAGACAGTCGTGCGGATGCCATTTGGGGCATTTGCTTTAGTAACATCAACACAGCCAGTGGTATTATCGAAAATGCATCTTCCGTGGGCACAATCCCCGTTGAGTTGATTGCTGAGGCTCGCTTTTTCCGTGCTTTTGATTACTTCCTGCTAGTACAAACATTTGGTGGTGTTCCCTTAGACTTAGGTGCGGGTGAACTGAAATTCAATACCTCAGCATCAACTACATCAGTACGTAATACTGTACCCGAGGTCTATACACGTGGTATATTCCCAGACTTAATAACAGCAGTAAATGACTTACCCGTTACTGGCCGAGTAACAGGCGGTGCAACTAAAACGCTTGCACGGCTTTACCTGGCTAAAGCATATTTAACTTACGCGTGGTGGTTAGAGAATCCAAATAACATTCCCACCTACCCGCTAACAACCAGAACCGATCCGGATGGCCGCACTGCTCAATACTATTTTCAGCAAGCCTATGATATAGCCACACAAGCTATTGTCGATCCAGGCCAATTTGGATTAGTAGATACCTATTATGACCTGCATGTGGGAGGTAATGATCGTAACAAAGAAATGTTGCTTTATGCTGACCATACACAGGAGAGTGAATTCTACAACGGAACTTGTATCAATTGCTTTGCGGGTACCGATCCGGGCGGAAACGCAGCCGCTTGGATGGTAACCTGGAACTATACCGAAATAAGGAGTGCAGCTAATCCTGATGGAACCGGAGGAGTAAGTTCCGTTCAACGGGAAGCAGCACAAGCATTAGGCCGCCCATGGACTCGCATGGCCCCTACTATTGGCGCTATCTCCAATACATTTGCTGATAAAACATTAGACTCGCGTTACGATGGCACATTTGCAACCGTATATAGAGGAAACTGGCCAAAAGGTGGAACTACAAATGCAGTCTTGTATAATGCCAATGAACTACCGGTAAGCCCTGGCGATCCTATCTTAACATTCTTAGATGATGAAACTTTAGCAGGTAGTATTGTATATCCCACGGGTGCTAATTTTTCTGGTAAGAATACACCCGGTGTTGGTGCTGGTGTATTACCGGGTAGAGCCGATTTTGTAATCTCACCAAGAGGTGTAGGTCGTAGAGTGTATCCTGGCTTGTGGAAGATAGGAACTTACCGTACTGATAATGGCACAGGACTTGGTCAGCCAAATGCTAACCTTACCCGTCCATTTAAAGCCGCCAAATTTTCTGAGTTGTATTTTGTTGCTGCTGAAGCGGCTGTAAAAGGAGCTACTCCTGTGGGCGGAAAAAGTGCCCGCGATTTAATTAACGTAATCAGAGCCCGTGCCGGCAAATGGAAATTTGATAATAAGAATAATGTTACCAAGATAGAAGATAACAGTGCTGCTATGGTTGCGGCAACACCGGCAGTTATTGATATTAACTATCTTCTTGCCGAGAGTTCGCGCGAATATTTTGGTGAAGGGTATCGTTGGTTCGATCTGGTACGCACACAAAAGTGGAATGAATTGGCGGGTACTTATGAAATATGTGGCGACCAGTTTGGCAATCACACCCCTGCAACCATTACACGAAACATTCAGCCGTATCATTATTTAAGACCCATACCACAAGGGCAGATTGATGCTATGGAAATGAGTGCTGCCGAAAAGGTTGCCTATCAAAATCCAGGATACGTAGTAGAATAAAAAACATAGAAGAAGGATAACGTTTATTGTTATCCTTCTTTTTCCGAATGCGTTCTTTGGTTAATGCGTAACAAACTAATATAGTTTAGGGTCTATATTGGGTTTATGGGTGATCAATCGGGCAATAGCCCGATTGATCTTATTTTTCATTGCAATTGATATACTTATAATGGTGGAATGTTAATAATTCTTAATCATTGCATGGTTCAATGCATGAAACGTAAGGAGTAATAGGTTTGTGGCATTGCTAACCATCTGAAAAAAGTGATATTCATGAAGTCAGGAATCCTCTTCATAGTTTTCTTTCTTGTATTTGCTGATTTACATGCGCAACAATTTGTTTTATCCTCACAAGGTAAGTCAATACCCTTGTATGTAAGTCAATCAGATTTTGCTGGTGTTCTGCGTGCAGCCGAAGACTTGAAGAAAGATATAGGCCGCGTAACCGAAGTTGAACCGAAGTTGATCACAACAAATAATTTTAATAACGAGAAGACAATTGTTTTGATAGGTACAATCGGAAAGAATCATCTGATTGGTGAATTGATCAAAAGTAAAAAACTAAATGTTGAGGCTATTGCTGGAAAGTGGGAAGCATACCTGATTCAAACTATTAGCAATCCTTTTCCAAATGTGGATCGGGCTTTGGTAATTGCTGGTAGTGATAAACGCGGAACAATTTTCGGAACGTATGAAATCTCCAATCAAATTGGTGTTTCACCATGGTATTGGTGGGCCGATGTGCCGGTAAAAAAACAAACCGAGTTGTTCGTATCAGCCGAAAGGCAAGTTGATATGCCGTTAGTTAAATACCGGGGCATCTTTCTCAACGATGAACAACCCGCTCTGGGTGGTTGGGTGCGCGAAAATTATGGAGGTTTTAACAGTAAATTCTACACAAATGTGTTTGAATTAATTCTGCGGTTGAAGGGAAACTTTTTGTGGCCAGCCATGTGGGGCCAGAGTTTTTATACGGAAGATCCGTTGAATCCCAAACTTGCCGATGAATATGGTATTGTAATCAGTACTTCGCATCACGAGCCTATGATGCGTGCGCATGTAGAATGGCAACGGGCTAATAAAGGAGCATGGAACTATTCCTCCAACGAAAAAGCGTTACAGGAATTCTGGCGTGAAGGTATTACCCGCATGGGAAATTATGAAAGCATTGTAACGCT
>DPSB01000242.1 GCA_003537495.1 Cytophagales bacterium
TACCATAGTAACAACCCTACATTTTTTGTTTTCGCATAGTCGGCCAGTAGTTTAACAGAATCATAACCAATTAACTTATCCCAGGTTGCATCCAACAGGCAGTATTGCCATTTCATATCAGAAGCAAAATCGATATACCGCTTCTGAACATCGAATACTGTTGAATCATCCTTCTTCAAAATCCAACTCCACGAAGCTTTGCCGGGTTTAATAAATGACCTGTCCATTTTCTTTGCAGGTTCGGCCAGATCAGTACCCAAGGTTGATTCCACTATTGTCTTTAAATCTCCAATCGCAATAATGCGCCACGGAGTTTGCCAAGGCAATGTAGATTCAGGATTCAATATACCATTGGTAAAAACTTCGGGCGTTTGCGGAAAGCCTATCTTATACTCATGGTCAGGTGATTGCTGTTGAAGTGCCGTGCCACAATACGTTCGGCCCAGGTTTGCTTCAGTAAGCAACATCCAAACCTCATCATAGTTAAAGAGTGCCGGATACACCCAGCCATTTTTTGTTGGCGATGGCGTACCTGTAGCAATATCCATCATATAATGTGCTTCATAGGATGGGTTGGTATGTTCCCAACCTGATTGCGCTTCGGTTTTAGGTTGTAACCATGCACGTGTGCCCTCGAAGAAATGAAAACTGGTTGCTTCCGATTTAATTTTTTTCACGTCAGTCGATTGCTCCGGAAACTCATATCGAAAAGCAACACCATCGTTCGACACCTGAAACACAACATTCATCTTTCTTCCGGAAGTTGTAATTGTTTCAATCACCCGTTGTGTAGCCGTATAGGTAATATCAGATTTTTTAGCAGTAAGTATTTGGTAGTGATCTGTAATTACTCTGGGTTGCGAAACTTTTATCACCTTAAGGTTGGTAGAAAAATCCTCGTCTTCCCTGATAACACCCAGTTTCGAATCACGTAGTATTGGCTTACCCTGATACGAAATCGCATAGGTAAGTTGATCCATCCGACAGGAAACCAAAATCTTTTTGTCGGGGCTGTTAATAGTTACCGATTGTGCATATAAACACTGACTACCTAAAACAAATATGATTAACCAACATCTGAACATACACCTAATTAACATTAGCTATTTAAACAAGACCTGCGCAAACTGATGCAGATCATGTCGCCACACCGGCCAGCTGTGCCCGCCCGGATATTCACTATAAGTGTACTTGATATTCATCTCATCAAACTTCTTCAACATTACCTGGCAATTGTTATGTGCTATGTCTGCCTTACCGCCCATGGACACCCACAGGTGTTTGATGTTGTTATTGATAGCCGTTACATTCTCTTTCATGTACGCATATTGCGGATCGGATAACTGTGTGTTGTTGGCAAACCAACCCGAACTGAATACACCGAGATAAGAAAACATTTGATGGTTGCGAATACCCGCATACAAGGTTTGCAATCCACCCATGGAAAGACCCGCCAGTGCACGATCTTTTGCATCCGTCTTTGCCCGATAGTTCTTTTCCACAAACGGAATTACCACTTGCTTCAATTCATTCTCAAACATCTGAAGGGTTCGCTCACCAAAACCAGCAATACCACCTCCGCCAACATTTCCATCTGTCATCACTACCAGCATTGGTTTAGCTTTTCCTTCCGCAATCAGGTTATCCAGTATCAAATCTGTTTTACCTTGAGTGGCCCAGCCGCGTTCATCTTCGCCACCACCGTGCAACAGATACAACACAGGATATTTTTCATTTACATTGGCATCATACCCTGCTGGTTTATAAATATAGAATCTTCGCCAGGCATTAAACACGGTGGAGTAATACCGCTTTATACTTACTTCACCATGGGGCACATTCTTTAACGCATAGAAGTCGCTGTTCCGGGAAGGGATTTCAATACCGGCTGCCATGCGACCCATACCATAAAATGTTTCGCTTGCCGGATCGGTCACAGCCATACCATCAATTAACAGCGAATAATAATGAAAGCCTTCGCTTACTGTATCGGTGGTAACAGTCCAGAAGCCTTCGCTGTCTTTTGTGAGATCATATTTTTTTGCCAGATCAACTTGCACCTTTTGCGCTTCGGGTGCTTTGATCTTAAACAGTACTCGATTGTCAGGAAGAACTTGCGGATACTTTGCTGACCGGATGTTGGATTCTGCTGGTGAACCTAATACGGTAAAAGATGGAAACACATTAGCATCAACAGGCTTAAACAAAAACTGAGAGAACATATAGAGATCATTCTTCCACACTTTAAAATCATGACCACCTGGTTCCACATAAAAGATATGCGGCACATCTTTCTGATACAAATAATCGTGTGTGCGTTTGCTAAAATTCATCAACCCATCGGCATCGCCACATGAAATCCAAAGTAGTTTAAGTTTCGCTTTTGCTTCCGCAGGATTGGGAACCAGCACTTCCGGAAGTTTTGTATTAGGTGCTGATGAAAACCCACCTACCCAGGCAAACTTATCCAGATTACCCAAACCAAAATTTAAGGATTGACCGCCTCCCATCGATAAACCGGCTAAAGCCCGATGCTCACGATCTTTAAAAGCTGGGTATTTCTTTTCAATGAACGGAATCAGATCATTCAACAAATCTTTTTCGAAAACTGAAAATGCCTGCACCCGTGCACTATCAAACATATTACCGATGTTCCGATCGTCTTTCATGGCGCGACCGTTAGGCATCACCACAATCATGGGTTCTAATCTTTTATCGGCATAGAGATTATCTAAGATCACTTGTGGCGTGCCATGTTTCAGCCATTCTTTCATATCGCCACCAATACCGTGTAATAAGTAAAGCACTGGATATTTTTTACTCTTAGAATAACCTGGCGGTGTATAAACCAAGGCTCTGCGATTAACCCCTACTGTTTTAGATGGATAAGAAATGGTGTCGATCTTTCCTTTTGCTATACCTTCACGCAAAACATCAAATCCTTGCGGAGCAAGCTTATCTGATTGTGCAAATGTTGTTGCTGTAATTAACAATAAGACAGAGAGGATAGTGATCGGTTTCATAACGCTGATTTTATTCTTTTCCATATTATTTCAAATATACTTTATAAACCACGGCAATATCATTGGGGATAAAAACAGGCTTGATAATCTCCAGCTTATTTTCATACTGATTCCATTTCACCTTCTCCCGGCTGCCCAACATTTCAATACGCTTTATTTTTTGAGATGAGTTCAACCCCAGATTGTTCACAGCTACATTTTCGGAAGGCACACCCATTACGGTTACGTACAAGGTATTTGAAAGAATGTTAAAGCGAATATCCTTTGCACTATACTTTACTTTCCCTTCGTTAAAACCTTGTGCCTTCAGCGGGTTAACCGTGTCTGCTGATGGTCCCTCGCCAAACACCGTCCATGGTCTTGTATCGAATATACTTTCTTTATTGATGTTCATCCATGCGGTGATTTCTTCCAATACAACAATTTCTTTCTCATCAATACTTCCATCCCCCCGAATAGGAATATTCAACAACAAGTTTCCATTCTTACTCACTACGTCTACCAACATATGGATAACATCTTTTCCTGATTTATAGCGATTATTCTCATACACGGAGTTGTTGTAATGCCAATCGCCTATGCAGGAGCAGGTTTGCCAAGGAATATCTTGTATTTTTTCTGGAGCTCCTCGCTCTACATCCCAAACCAAACATTGTTTTTGTTCTTCAGTTAGTATTTTACCGAAAAGCACTGCACGCAGATCTCCATTATTCCATCTTAAGTTGCTGTTATAAAAGTGAGCAGCAATCTTTAACCCAGCATCACTTATTGGATACAATGGCAACGCAGTATCATCAAAGTACAGTAAGTCTGGTTGAAATTGGTTGATCATATCCAGCGTACGGTTGTAAAATTTTTCAGCATACTCCTGTGAAGGTATAGCCACACCATTTCCCCAGTTCCATTGGCTGTGTATCTTGTTAATGTTTTTATATCCTGCACTAAGCGGATGATTCTGTGCATACAATTCCTGCGGATCAAACCCTTCCCACCAGGTTCCTTTTCCGTCATTAACAGTTAGTTTTCCATCATAAGGCACACCTATATAAGCGCCACTAGTATCCGCCTGTTGTGCAGGCTCAAGCCAAGACCAAGCGTGTGCTGCATGCACACTTAATCCTAAAGGCAGGCCATTTTCTTTTGCCGCTTGGGCCCAACCTTCCAATATATTTTTTTGTGGCCCTACATTTACAGCATTCCATTGCTGATACTTACTGTCCCACATATCAAGATTGTCGTGATGATTGGCCATTGCAAAGAAGTATTGCGCGCCAGCCCGTTTGTAAAGCGCTACCAATTTTTTAGGGTCCCACTTTTCCGCTTTCCAATCTTTAATAACTTCCTTGAAGCCAGCTAAAGAAGGATGACCATAATTTTCAACATGCCACTTGTATTGTTTGCTTCCCTGCCGGTACATAAACCTCGCATACCAATCGCCCTGGCCAGGTTGACACTGCGGCCCCCAGTGCGCCCAGATGCCAAACTTGGCATTGCGAAACCATTCCGGCACTTCATATTGTTTTAGCGATTGCCAGCTTGGTTCAAATCTTCCGATGGCTACTGGTTCATTTCCACTTGAACGAATAGGTACAGAAAAATTTTCCTGTGCAGACAGAAATAGCGGCAATAGACATAAAATTAGCAATGATACAAATGACCTCATTTCAAGTTTTAGTAAAACTACATTCCGTTTTGTTTGTGAGTATATCGGCATTATGTAAAAGATGTTGCTATAATTATGCAAACGTAAACTCCGGCAACGGAATAATCTTACCCCCTTGCCTGGCCGATTCGTGAGCAAGAATACCCACACAGGTAATGTTTGCCGATTGCGTTGCATTAGGATAAGGTTGTTTACCCAGTACCAATGCATTTACAAATTCATGCACGAGGTGCGGATGTGAGCCACCATGGCCTGCACCTTGTGTAAACGATAAATGTTGATGTTCATCAGCATCGTACACACCCTTCGTAGTAAATCGTTGTATCGGTTCGGGTAAAAGCTTAGCAAAATCCGGGCATTCCACTTCTTCCGGAATTTCATGTTCTGGTTTTTTTGCCGTATGAACTACCAGTGGTTGGCCTTCAATCAGGGGCCACTCCACCGATTTTTTAGAACCGTATACTTCAAAGCTTTCGCGATACTGGCGGGCTACATCAAACAAAGAACGATACACATGTGCACTTACATCTGAGTCTTTCAGTTTTACATGCGTAGTCTCTACGGCATAAGGAGAGTTATAATGTTTAATCAGCTCTTCGCGTATGGTACCGGAACCAAAGCACGAAACATACTCTGCTTCTTTTCTGAGCAACCCCAACACCGGCCCTACACAATGCGTGGCATAATACATAGGCGGAAGTCCAGGCCAATAGTTAGGCCAACCATCCATATCTTGTTGATGACTTGCCTTGATAAACTGCACTTTTCCTAATTCACCTTTCTCATACAATTCTTTCATGTACAGAAACTCGCGGGCATACACCACGGTTTCCATCATCATATAAGTAAGTCCTGTTTTCTGAGTAAGTCGAACAATTTCTTCGCATTCTTCCACCGTAGTGGCCATCGGTACGGTACAGGCCACATGCTTGCCGGCTTTTAAGGCTTTAATGGATTGAATACCATGATCGGGGATTGGAGTGTTGATGTGTACTGCATGAATGTCGGTATCTTTCAATAACTCATCGTAATCGGTATATCGTTTTTCAATACCAAATGCATTTCCGATTTCATCGAGCTTCGCTTTATTGCGTTGGCAGATAGCAGCCAACTTAACGCCCGGATATTTTTGGTAAATGGGAATAAACTCTGCCCCGAAGCCGAGGCCTATAATGGCGATGTTGATTGTTTTATTGCTCATGTGTTAATCGTTTAATAATTTTTTCAAAAAATGAAGACCATCCTGTGCAAATCCATCTTGCGAAAGCGCCAGGTTTTTCCAGATGCACACCGCACCGGC
>DPSB01000311.1 GCA_003537495.1 Cytophagales bacterium
TTACCGTTCGTCTTGCATGTATTAGGCCTGCCGCTAGCGTTCATCCTGAGCCAGGATCAAACTCTCCATAGTATTTTCTTTTAGTCCTTAGTCTTTAGTAATTAGTCCTGAGACTAATACTTATTACACCGAACTCGCCTCGTAGTTCTGACTCCTCTCAGAATCCCAAACCCTCGGCCTATGTCATTTAATCCTCGGTCCTCATTAATTTTTTTGTCCTCCAAATAACATCACTGCTATTCGGCTCTAAAGAAATCAACTCGGATAATACCTCCATCGATATTATCCGGGTCCGCTATCAATCTCCATTCATTCAAAGAACGATTTGAAATCTGCGCTTGTTTTTCAAAGTGCTTTATTCAAGTGTGGCTTTCGCCTGATCTTTTCAATCAACCTTTCCCTACTGGTCAGGCCCCGTTTTCATTTTGGGACTGCAAATGTAGAGGGAAATGTTTCCCTACGCAAGAGGTGACGAAAAATATTTCAGAATTTACTTTTGCTGCGTAAAATGGTCTGAGAGCGATCTGGGCCTATTGAAATGAGTGAAATAGGCACACCCAAAGATTTTTCCAGAAAAGAAACGTAGGCCAAAAGATTTGTTGGCAAACCTGCCTCGCTGGTTCCTGAAAGTGTGGTGTTCCAACCGGGAAGCTCGGTGTAAACCGGAACAATTTTTTGATTTACAAATTCATATGGAAGTGTTTCGGTGATGGTGCCATCAGCCAATTTATAATGTGTGCATGCTTTTATTGTTGGAAAGATGCTCAAGACATCGGCTTTCATCATTAATAATTGCGTTACGCCATTAATCATGATGGAGTACTTGAGCGATGGCAAGTCAATCCAACCACATCTGCGCGGTCGGCCGGTGGTTGAACCAAACTCATTTCCTTCTTTACGCATTCTTTCCCCTTCTTCATCTAACAATTCGGTAGGGAATGGACCACTACCCACACGGGTACTGTAAGCTTTAAAGATTCCGTACACCTCACCAATTTTTGAAGGCGCAATACCCAAGCCTGTGCAAGCACCCGCGGTTACGGTATTTGAACTGGTTACAAACGGATAGCTTCCAAAGTCAATATCCAACAAAGAGCCTTGTGCGCCTTCTGCCAAAACAGAAGAGTTCTTACTCAATTCTTCATTAATAAAATATTCGCTATCGATCAGGTTAAAACTCTTTAAAAAAGTTACCGCATTAAAGAATTGTTTTTCTAATTCGGGCCAACTGAATTCTATGTTATGATTCTTCAGAATATCGAAATGAATATCGGTTAGCTTTTTAAACTTTGCATCAAAATCTGGTGAAAGAATATCGCCCACGCGCAAACCCTGCCGACCGATTTTATCCTGATAAGAAGGACCAATCCCCTTAAGGGTGGAACCAATCTTCTGATCACCTTTAGCTTTTTCATACGCCTGATCGAGCAGACGATGCGTAGGGACAATAAGTGTAGCTTTTTTTGAAATGAATAGATTGGCTTTAACATTCATGTTAAACTTAGCCAGTTTTTCAATTTCTGTTTTGAATACAATAGGATCCAAAACAACTCCATTACCAATAATGTTGCGCGTTTTCGCTCTGAATATCCCGGAAGGAATCTGATGAAGCACATGTTTGATGCCATCAAACTCAAGTGTATGCCCTGCATTAGGGCCGCCCTGAAACCG
Organism: Cytophagales bacterium; assembly: GCA_003537495.1. Lineage (GTDB taxonomy): Bacteria > Bacteroidota > Bacteroidia > Cytophagales > Cyclobacteriaceae > ELB16-189. The sequence goes on from DPSB01000311.1 coordinate 1,672, forward strand.
GGCCACTACATCGTAGCGGGGTGCCAGTACATCTACAATTTTACCTTTGCCTTCATCGCCCCATTGCAGGCCCAACAGTACATCTACTTTCATTCTAGCTTTAAGCTTGCGCTTTTTTAATTTCGTCTTCTGATTTGATGATCTGAAAAATGGAATTGAGTTTGGTGATAGCCAATAGTTTGGTCACATTTTCTGATGGGTTCATCAGGTAAACCTCACCTCCTTTATTTCTGAACTTTGTAAGAATGGTGATGAGAATACCAATACCACTACTATTGATATAACGCAACTCAGATATATCAATAATACATGTGGCTACCTGATGACTAACTGCTTCATTTACCAGGGTAATCAGTTGTGCATTATTTTCTTCTCCAATCAAATCACCAGATATTCTCAATATCAGGTGATTGCCTCGTATTTCCTGTGCAAAATTCATAATTTCTTGTTTTCACAATTTGCCTTCTTACATGATGCATACAAAATTAAGGAGTGATGCATTACATTAAAATGAAGTAACTCTTCAACCGTATTTTGAATGGTTTGAATTCGCGGATCGCAAAACTCAACCACCTTGTGACACTCGGTACAAATTAAATGATCGTGCTGTTTATAGCCGTATGATTTTTCGTATTGTGCCAGATTTTTTCCAAACTGATGTTTGCTTACCAAATCGCATTCTACCAATAAATCCAAAGTATTATAAACGGTGGCTCTGCTTACACGGTAGCTTTTGTTCTTCATGTTGATGTACAAGGATTCAACATCAAAGTGGCCGCTTAATGAATATATCTCTTCCAGGATAGCATAGCGCTCCGGTGTTTTGCGCAGTTCTTTATTCTCCAGGTAGGCGGTAAAGATCTGCTTTACTTCTTCAAATACTTTGGGATTCAGGGCCATGTTTTATTTGCAGGGCAAATATAGTATTTCAGGTGTATAAAAATTTACGATGGATAATTACAAGCTATTAACAACAAACATTACCAGATTCCGCAGTTGACTAAATTTTTCTATCCCTTCTGCTGAACTTATAACCGTTTCTAAAATATCAAGAAGCACGGGAATCAAAGCGGGTAACTTTCACTACACCTTCCACTTTTTCCAATTTGGCAATTAGCATTTCGAGGTGGCGCGTATCGTTTACATACAACATGATCTCGCCACTAAAAATGCCCTGATCGGTTTTAAAGGCAAGCGAACTCATATTTACCTTCAATTCTTCTGAAATTACTTTAGACACATCGTTAATCAGACCAACCCTATCGGTGCCAATAACTTTAAGCCCGGTTAAAAAGGCCACTTCGTGTTGCGATGTCCACTTGGCCTTGATTACTCTATTACCATGATTTGCCAGCAGCTCAGTAGCGTTAGGGCAGTTAGTGCGGTGTATTTTAATACCTTCATTAACTGTAACAAAACCAAAAACCTCATCGCCAGGAATTGGGGTACAGCACTTTGCCAGCTTATACTCTACCACGTCCATATCTTCACCAATCAGCAAGGTATCTTCCTGCCGGCCTTTGGCTTTAATTTCCTGCTCGATGGTTTTTACATCTACTTGTTCTAACGGCCGGGTTTTTAGAGGTGATGACGGTTTAAAATCTTTGAATCGTTTAAGATCGTTTAATGTAATGGTGCCTTTGCCAACGCGGTAGTGTAATTCAAACTGTGAGTTTACATTGAAATAAGCCCGCATTTGTTCAAACATCTGGCTGTTGGTATCAATCTTAAGTTGCTTGAGTTTTCGCGCCAGCAATTCCTTGCCTTCTTCCATTACGTTGCGCTTATCTTCCTTCAGCAATTCTTTTATTTTAGATTTTGCTTTTGGGCTGATTACAAAGCGCAGCCAGTCTTCGTTTGCTTTTTGTTTGGATGAAGTGAGAATTTCGATCTGATCGCCATTCTTTAATACATGGTTGATTGGAACCAATTTCTGATTCACTTTGGCGCCAATACACTTGGCTCCTATATCGGTATGAATATCGAACGCAAAATCAAGTGCGGTTGCACCATTGGGTAAATTCTTCAATTCACCTTTCGGTGTAAACACAAAAATTTCTTCGTTGAAAAGATTGCCACGAAAATCGTCTACAAACTCCAGCGCAGAAAGGTCTTGCTTTTCTAACAACTCGCGCACACGTACCAACCATTTTTCAAGGTTTGATTCGTGTGTGGAATTATTGTCTTTATACTTCCAATGGGCTGCATAACCTTTCTCGGCAATTTCGTCCATGCGCCTGGTTCTTATCTGCACTTCAACCCATTGGCCGTTTTTTGCCATTACTGTAGTGTGAAGCGACTCGTACCCGTTGGCTTTTGGTGTACTGATCCAATCGCGCAAACGATCTGGATTAGGCGTGTAATAATCTGTAACGATGGAATACACCTGCCAGCAATACGATTTCTCTTGTTCAACTGGTGTATCCAGAATCAGACGCACCGCAAACAAATCGTACACTTCCTCGAACGGAATGTTTTGTTTGCGCATCTTATTATAAATAGAGAAAATAGATTTGGGTCGGCTCTTAATCTCACACTCAATATTCAACTTGTCCAGTTCATCTTTTACCGGCTGAACAAACTGTTTAATAAATTTATTTCGCGAGGCCCGGGTCTCATCAATTTTATCGGCTATCTCGCGATAGACGGAATAATCCGTAAAGCGCAGGTATAAATCTTCAAGTTCGGTCTTAATGGCATTAAGACCCAATCGGTGCGCAAGCGGAGCGTATAAATAAATGGTTTCGGACGATACCCGCAGTTGTTTGTTGCGCGGCATGCTATCCAGCGTACGCATGTTGTGCAGGCGATCGGCCAGTTTAATTAGAATTACTCGTACATCTTCCGAAAGGGTAAACAGCATTTTGCGGAAGTTCTCGGCCTGGGCTGAGGTTCCATACTCAAACACGCCCCGGATTTTAGTAAGGCCATCAATAATGCGGGCGATCTTGGTTCCGAAAATTCGCTCCAGGTCTTTAAGCTGAATATCTGTGTCTTCGACAACATCATGTAAAAGAGCTGCGATGATAGAAGTAGTACCCAGCCCGATTTCTTCCACGCAAATCTCGGCCACCGAAAGCGGGTGAAAAATGTAGGGCTCACCCGATTTTCTGCGCATATCTTTATGCGCCTCCATAGATATAGTGAAAGCCCGCTTAATCAGTTTGGCATCCCCCTCATTTAATATAGGTTTTGCTTTTCGCAGCAACCTGCGATAGCGCGCGATGATCTCCTTCTTTTCTTCTTCAACATCAATTACCACAACCCAGCGTTATTAAAAATTCGATTTTTTATTCAGACCTTTAATCATAACGAAATATCCCTAAATTTGCACTCCCTTTG
>DPSB01000373.1 GCA_003537495.1 Cytophagales bacterium
ACCTACACCATGAATAAAAACAGTATGTTGAAAAAAACGCGCTGGTTTGTGATGGATGTTGTAGATGATTCGCGAAGTAAACCTAGTACGGAAGAAGACATTGAAGAACTGCGCTGGATGACGCAAAAAGAAGTGTATCACGCCCTCGAAAACTCGTATAAGTCAATACGGTTTGTATTTGAAGAGTATTACCGCAAGAGAGAAGCGAAGAATCCTACTTAATCAGAGTTTGTAAGGAATCAGGGAAGAAACATCGCCATTATAGCGATGTACTTCGCGGATAATGCTGGAACTGATAGCGGCAAATGCAGGCGATGTAATCAAAAACACCGATTCCAATTCTGGGTTAAGTTGCCGGTTTACTTGCGCTATACTGTTTTCGTATTCAAAGTCTGTAGTGTTACGCAAACCACGAAGTAAGTACCGCGCACCATTTCGCTTGGCAAACTCGGCCGTTAGTTCCGAAAATGTTTGAACCGAAATACGCGGCTCATTTTTAAAGGTCTCATTTATTTTCTCTACCATAAATTCGATAGGGAAGTAGCGCTGACTTTTAGCACTGTTATAACCAATGGCAACAATAATTCTGTCAAACACACCTAAACCCCGCAATACAATATCCTGGTGTCCTTTAGTGAATGGATCGAACGAGCCGGGGAAAATGGCTACACGGCTCATGCTTTAAGTAGGTAAATGGAGTATAGATCGAAGAAATGATGTTCCTGCACTTCATCAAACAAATAACCAAACTTGAGATAAGCAGGTCGGCCACCAAAGCCAACATTGCGTACGTATTTTACAAACTCCAGGTAGTGGGGTGAGTTTTTGCCTATGTAGCCCCACAGAACTATCTGACTGGTGTTCTGATCCATGCCCAAACCTTTCAGCACCAGCATAATGTACTTTACATAATCTGAAAACTGTTTGATCAGAAATTGATTGTAGTACAGAAGTTTACCGTTTGATACGGCCAGTATATGCAGCTTAAAACGATCTACATAAATATAAAGCGGGTTCTCATTGGCTTTGGCATATTCCAAAACACCTTCAATCAACGCTGCGGATTGATGTACCAGTGTTAAGCGTGTGTTGGCATAGATGCGGTTGAGCCAGGTGTTCAATTCCTTCTGAACAGCAAATACGGTAACGGCATCGCTGCGCTGGTTCTGGCAAACCAGAATGTCTTCCTTTTCGGGATCGAGTTGTGCATTGAAACGAAGATACTCGGCTGCGGCTTCGGGTAAGAATAGTGAAGCCGGTACCTGCGCAAACTTGGTATTCTTAACTGAGATTCGAACTTCGCTCCAGAAACCTGCATGTAAAACCGGATGCGAGTCGAACAGTTGCTGGTATTGATTAATCAATTCGCTATGCGAATTGGAATCGCCCAACACATAATCTTCAAAAAAAACAAGTCGCGAATCTTCTGCGTCAACAATGGCTACTTGTAAATCGCGCACGCCAAACTGAACCAAGAGTGTGTATTGATGAAGTTTTTCTTCATCAAACCGATCGTCTTTGATCTTCTTTATCAGCTTAAAGCCTTGTGCGGTAGCTTGCAAAGCAAATGGTTATTCCCAGTTACCTGAAGTAGAAACATCTAAACGCGAACCGAAGTGCAAAGGCTTACGGTTTTTAGCTTCGTTGCTTTCTTTCCGGCTAGGGTTAACGGGCTTGGGGTCTTTTACCTCAATAACCTGAACTTTAAGACCACCACGTTCTACCACGCCTACAAAAACTTCGAACTTGCCGCCTTCATTTCCAGGCACGTTACCCAACGTAGCAAGATCAATGTTTGCATCGAATACATCATCTGACAGGGTTATAAGTGGTTGACCTTTTTTAAGAGCATCGCCTACTTTAACATCTTCCAGTTTGGTTACAACGCCTTGGTCAACCAATTGTGGTTCGTTTACCTTTTCGCCCACTTTAATCTGGTAGGTACGCTGGCTTTTAACCACACGGTCACCCTCTTTTACTTTAAAGCCCATGAAGATTCCATCTTCAGAAGCACCTACTGTGTAAGACTTCTTAAAAATTTTATCTCTGGCCGAAACAAATCCGAGGGTGTCAATTATCACAGTAACTTCTTCCTGTCCGTAAGCTAATTGTTTAATTTCTTCTCTGCGCTGAATGATAGGCACCTGACCATTCCGGATAAAATTGGCCAATGAGTCCCAATTGGCGGTGTAGCGTTTATTTACGCTCTGATATACGATTTGAGCCTCGCGAATGAACTTAAGTTTTTCAATTACAGCAGCTTCGGTAGTGGAGATAGATTCACGTTCTTCTATGGTGCCTTGTACGCTTCGGTACAACAACCAGGCTAAGTAAAGGCTAAGAATCAGGAGTACGCCAGTCAGGATTTTAGTTAAGTTCATTGGTTACAGGTTTAGCTTGCAATTATAAATATTTTATGCCGTTTAAAACAACCAATTATAACTTAAAATAGCCCCTTAAACGGCCAATTTGAGCTATATCGGATGTCTCTTTAAAAATGCCGTGCAGGTGGGCCAGCGGGATGCTTCTGATTTGCGTGTCATCGAAAAAACGAACGTCTTGAATGACCTGCCGGTTGCCCAGTTCAGGGTCTTGCCCGGTTGTCAGATTTCCCCCCGTTATGCTTACCTGAAAGAACAATTCTACCGCATGCAGCGGTAACCGAATAAATTCGCAGGCAAATAAAAAGTCACGAACTTCTATGCTTAACCCGGTTTCTTCTTTGAATTCGCGCACCAGCGCCTCGTGTGCAGATTCGCCAGTTTGAATGCCTCCGCCCGGTGGTGCCCAGAAATGTGGTGTGCCTAACCCGGTATGATTCACTAAAAGTATCTCCCCCTGGTGGATGCAAATACCGCATACACGCACGCGTAATTTATTTCCAAAGATTTCCTGAACCGGGGTTGTCATAAATTCGTTGTGCAGAAAGTTACGGTTCTTAAAATTTAGTAGCGATTCATTCTAAAATTTTTAAGAATCATTAAAATAAAATCCGAACGGTTTCGGTTTAGAGAGAAACAGGTAATGGCGTGCGTATGATAAAGAGAATAATTCCGATGGCAATGTGGTTGCTGGCAACCGCTGCGCTGGCCCAAGAACCTTCAAACGGTCCTGTTATTACCTGGGAAAAACTAAGCCATGAGTTTGGCGATATTGTTCAGGGCGAAAAAATTGAGCACACCTTTAAATTCAAGAACACTGGTACTGCGGCTCTGGTAATCACCAATGTAGAAGTTACCTGTGGGTGTACCGTGCCCAAAGGCTGGCCGCGCGACCCAATTATGCCTGGAGATAAAGGCGAGATTACAGTGGCCTTTAATAGCTCAGGTAAAGTGGGCCGGCAAAATAAAGTGGTAACCATTACTTCAAACTCTATTGGTACTACCAATCAGGTAATGATTGTGGCCAATGTGTTGGATAAAAAACTTTAATCGCGTAAAGCCGAAGCGATAAGGCAACCCCATCCACCTAAAAAACAAACTCCGCCCAATGGAGTTATCATGCCCAACGAGGATACATTGGCTATTGCCATAATGAAGAGGCTTCCACTAAACAGGAGTATTCCAACAATCATTAACACACTGGCGACTTTAAGTAATTTGTGCTCCTTCTTTTGCAGCAACAGGGCTATGGCTAACAAAGCAAGGGTGTGATAAAATTGGTACTGAACTGCCAGATCAAAAATCTCCAGTCGATTGTTGGCCAGCAATGTTGGTTTTAGTGCGTGTGCACCAAACGCCCCCAATGCTACAGCCAGTAAACCCAGTACACCTGCAGCCAGTAGAGTTTGTTTCGAATTCATATCAATTCAAGAATTTTAATGATAGTTTCTTTCTCCAAAAATGGCCGTACCGATGCGAACCAACGTGCTTCCACTTGAAATGGCAATTTTATAATCGGCACTCATGCCCATTGATAACTCAGTCATGCTCACATTAGTGGGCAGCACGCGTTGCTTTAGTTTATCAAAAAGTTTTTTGAGTTGACCAAACTCTTCCCGAATCTGATCCTGATTTTGAGTAAACGTAGCCATGCCCATTAAGCCAACAATTTCTACAGCCGGATAAGTAGTGGAAAGATCAGCGTTAAGCAAATCAAGCACTTCGGCTTCGTCTAATCCAAACTTGGTTTCTTCGCGGGCAATGTACACTTGCAACAAACATTTTATTTTCCGGTTGTGCCTCAGGCCTTGCTTGTTAATTTCATCCAAAAGTTTTACCGAATCAACCGAGTGAATAAGGCCTACAAAAGGTGCGATATACTTTACCTTGTTTGTTTGCAGATGGCCAATCATGTGCCATTCAATATCGGCTGGTAGTTGCTGTTGCTTGGCCGCCATTTCCTGGGCTTTGTTTTCGCCAAATATCCGTTGCCCGGCAGCATAAGCCTCTTGTATTAAACTAACCGGTTGCGTTTTACTTACAGCAATCAATCTGCAATCCGTACCTTGCAGTTCAGCCAAAAGCGTGTTGATATTATTTTTAATAACCATTTAATAATTTCGCGCGTTCTATCGCGTAACTTTTCACTTTACACAAAGGTATGGCCATACTTGGAACGTTGCTTAAAAAGGGCATAAAACTTAGAGAAAACCTCGATCAGGAATATACCTCACCCTTCGAATTACAAAAGCAGGAGTTAAAAGACCTGATGATAACCGCCAGCCAGACTGAGTTTGGAAAATATTACAACTTTCAGGGGCTGCTTACCGAATTCAGAAAAAATCACCACGCATTTTACAATGCCTTTAAAAGTTCGGTACCCATTCACGATTACAACAAGATTTATAAAGACTGGTGGCACCTCTCCATTAAAGGAGCCAAGAATATTTGTTGGCCGGGTCGCACTAAATATTTCGCGTTAAGCTCGGGCACTTCCGAAGCTGCCAGCAAGCATATTCCGGTAACGAAGGAGATGACCAAAGCCATTCAGCGCACCAGCATCCGGCAGATACTAAGCCTTTCGAAGTACGATTTACCCTCAGAAGTTTTTGAGTCGGGCATTCTGATGATTGGCGGAAGCACACACCTCAATAAAAAAGGAAGTTATTTTGAAGGCGACTTAAGCGGTATTCAGGCAGCCCGGTTGCCGTTTTGGTTTCAACATTTCTATAAACCCGGAAAGAAGATTGCCTCAAACCGTGTGTGGGACGATAAGCTGAATGAAATTGTGCGCAAAGCCCGCGATTGGGATATTGGAATAATTGTAGGCGTGCCTGCGTGGATTCAGATTCTGCTTGAGAAAATAATTGAGCATCATAAAGTAGATCATATTCACGACATCTGGCCCAACTTATTGATTTATGTGCATGGTGGCGTGGCAATGGATCCATACCGGAAGGGCTTCGAAAAATTACTCGGTCGCCCGATCTATTATATAGAAACATACCTCGCTTCCGAAGGATTTATTGCTTACCAGGCAATGCCCAAGCGCAAAACCATGCGCCTTGTTTTAAACAATGGTATCTTCTATGAGTTTGTACCTTTCGATGAGAAAAACTTTCTGCCTTCAGGCGAGATTAAGCCCGATGCCAATACGCTATTGATTGATGAAGTTGAAGAAGGTAAAGAATATGCCATTTTACTTTCTACCTGTGCGGGTGCGTGGCGTTACCTGATTGGCGATGTAATTAAATTTGTATCGTTGGAAGAAAGTGAGATCGTAATCACCGGTCGCACCAAACATTTTTTGAGTTTGTGTGGCGAACACCTTTCGGTGGATAACATGAACAAAGCTATAGAGCTGGTTTCAAACGAAATGAATCTGGATATTCCGGAATTTACCGTAGCGGGTATTCCTTACGATTCGCTCTTTGCCCACCATTGGTTTATTGGTACCGATGATAAAGTAGATGCTGAAAAATTGGCTGAACAAATTGATTCCCATCTGAAAGAACTTAACGATGATTACTCAGTGGAACGAAGTGCGGCATTAAAAAAAGTATTGGTAACCGTTTTGCCTGTTAATAAATTTTATCAATGGATGGAAACGAAAGGTAAAGTAGGTGGTCAGAATAAATTTCCGAGGGTAATGAAGAGTGGCCAGTTAGAAGAGTGGATTAAATTCATTGCCTGACGGGAATGGAGATTCT
>DPSB01000047.1:0-8158 GCA_003537495.1 Cytophagales bacterium
TGGTGCATGGTGGCCTCCACAATAATTACTGCACCATCTACAATCAATCCAAAATCGATCGCACCCAAACTCATCAAATTGCCAGACACCCCGAAAACATGCATAAGTGAAACAGCAAAGAGCATGGCCAATGGAATAACAGAAGCCACCACCAAACCCGCCCGGAGATTACCAAGGAAAAGCACCAGTACCACAATGACAATAACGGCCCCTTCAATCAGGTTTTTTTCAACTGTTCCAATAGCTCTGCCAACCAGCTTACTTCGATCCAGGAATGTGTCAATCTCAAGTCCTTCAGGAAGGTTTTTTTGAATTTGAGCGATGCGCTCCTTTACGCGATTAACCACCGCGTTCGAATTTTCTCCCTTCAACATGAGCACTATCGCGCCCACCACTTCACCTTCATTGTTGTAGGTCATGGCACCAAACCGATTGGCATAACCAAATCCAATTGATGCAATGTCGCGAACCAGAACGGGTATGCCGGTGCTGGTGTTCTTCACCACTATTTTGCCAATGTCTTCCAGTGAACCCACAAGGCCTTCGCTTCGGATGAACCATGCATTCGGTTTTTTATCGATGTATGCACCGCCCGTGTTCTGATTATTTTTTTTCAGTGCCGCGAACACTTCTCCAATGCTTAAATCGTAACTGCGCAACTTATCCGGATCGAGTGCTATCTCGTATTGTTTTAAATAGCCACCAAAGCTGGCAACATCAGCCACACCCGGTGTGCCCAATAGTTGTCTTCGCACAATCCAATCCTGAATGGTGCGTAAGTCTGTTGGCGAATACTTACCCTCAAAGCCAGGCTTAGTGTGTATCACGTAGTGATAGATTTCTCCAAGACCTGTAGTGATAGGTGCTAACGTAGGTTCACCCAGGCCTTTCGGTATCTGGGCCTCGGCTTCTTTAAGTTTTTCGCCTACCTGCTGCCGTGCCCAATACACATCTACATTGTCTTTAAATACAATTGTGATAACTGAAATCCCGGAGCGCGAGATGGAACGCTTTTCAATAACATTGGCAATATTACTTAGCGCAAGTTCTATGGGTGCTGTAATAAATTGTTCTACTTCTTGCGCTCCCAGTGTAGGGGCTTGAGTAATCACCTGCACCTGGTTATTGGTTATATCGGGTACGGCATCAATAGGGAGTTGAGTTAAAGAGTAAGAACCCCACGCTATCAGGACCAATGTGAAAAAGCCAATGACCAGCTTATGCTTTATGGAGTAATGAATGATTTTATCTAACATAACATGTTGTTAATAAGTAAGTCCAGGTAGGACGGATACATTCTCAAAGAATCCGTGAACACACAGAACTTAGTTCGTTGTTTGCTTTGCACATGAGCGCAAAAATCTATGAATTATTAATGAATGAAGTGAATGACCATCAGGCCATTCCTAGAGAAGAATGTAATCAGGATAGTTTGGGCGGCTGCCAGATCGCCTTTGCATCATTGAGCAAAGGTCTTTCAAAGTAAAGAGTTACCAGCTTGGTGTTATGGTCAAGTGTAGCAAGTGAAATGTCTGTGGTGTAGTTTAATTGGATATGGGCTGCACAGCAGGAGCATATGCAGAACGGAGTGCAAAAATCCTGTTCCTCATTACTGTGATTATGCGTGCAGCATTCAACAAAGGTGATTCCTGCTTTCCGCTCATCCACACATGTTTCCCTATCGCTGCACGGGTAAACCGCCAGAAAGAGGAGATAGCATGCAATGATGAAGCGAATCAATTTCATAGTACAAAAATAGGTTAAATAATGATGCAATTGGGTTGCAACTGAGTAAACGACAAAAGAAACGACCTAAATATTAAAATTGTACGGGTTTTCTAGTTAAATTTTTAGCAACTGGAATTTAAAAATAGGACGAAAAACCAAAACGGAAACTAGTGGCCTTACTTGAATTCTATTATTCAGGTATGAATTGTCAAAAGCTTTCCATAAAGTCTATTCCGTTGAGTACATTCTTTTCTTAAACCAGAAAGCGAGATTGACAAGCAATATCAAAGCCGGCACTTCAATGAGTGGCCCGATAACTCCTGCAAATGCTTGGCCTGAATTAATACCGAATACACCAACCGCAACTGCAATGGCTAATTCGAAATTATTCCCTGTTGCCGTAAATGATACCGAAGCATTTTCTTCATAGTTGGCTCCCAATTTCTTTGATAGAATAAAGCTAAGCACAAACATGATGAGGAAGTAGATTACTAATGGAATAGCAATGCGAACAATATCAAAAGGAATATCCACAATCATCTTTCCTTTGAAACTGAACATAATCACGATGGTAAAAAGTAATGCAATCAACGTCAGTGGACTTATTTTAGGAATAACATTCTTTACATACCACTCTTCACCTTTTGCTTTCTTGAAGAAATAGCGAGTCAGAAATCCTGCGATGAAGGGAACACCTAAATATAAAAAGACACTTTCTGCCACATCACCCATGCTTACATCAACTACCGATCCTTCTATTCCGAAGTAAGGAGGTAATACCGTGATGAACAACCAGGCAAACAGACTGTAAAACAAAACCTGAAAAATGCTATTCAGTGCGACTAATCCCGCAGCATATTCCTTATCACCTTTGGCCAGGTCGTTCCATACAAGTACCATTGCAATGCAACGAGCAATACCTATGAGAATAAGACCAATCATGTATTCGGGCTTATCTCTAAGAAAAATGATCGATAATACAGACATCAATATCGGGCCGATAATCCAGTTAAGAATTAGTGATAGGCTAATCACTTTTACATTCTTGAACACTTTTCCCAAATGCTCATAGCGTACTTTCGCCAAGGGAGGATACATCATAATAATAAGACCCGCAGCAATTAATAGATTGGTGGTTCCGTATTGAAAGGGTTTCATCATTTCTTCCACGGGTAAAAAGTTACCCAGGCCAACGCCTAAAAGCATAGCCAGAAAAATCCAAAGCGTAAGGTAGCGATCTAAAAATCCAAGTTTTTTTTGATTACTCATTATGTAAAATGTTAAGCGTTAACCTTTGAAAAGGCAAATAGTATTTCTCTTCCGATTTCATGCACTCTTTCTGAATACTTGGCAGCTTCCAACGGGGTTCCGTCAAATTCTTTTGGGTCGTTGTAGGTCAACGCCACTCTGCCCGATGCGCCTAATACCAACGGACAATTCTCATCGGCATGTGAGCACGTCATAATCGCAGCGAAGTCTTTGTTGTGGTTAAATGGATCGTCATACTTTTTTGAAAAGGCAATTACTGGTTCTGCACCGTCAGCAAAGCGAACTTCATACCTTGGGTTTTCGCCTTCTTTCGTCATCTTAATTGAGAAACCGGCTTCTTGCATAGCCTTTACTGCGCGAGGATTGAAAGCGGTTGCCTCCGTTCCACCGGAATAACAAAATACGTTTGGCACGAGATAGTAGTGGGCTGCTGCTTGCGCCCATATCTGAGATAGGTGACTTCTTCGGGAATTGTGCGTACAGATAAAATTCAAATACACATTCTGGCCTGCCTTTACTTTCTTCTCAACAAATTGTACCAACTGTTGCAATAGCTCTTTGCGTTCGGCTGGAATGGAATCAAACTCTTTGGTAAGCTTTTCTACTGTCGGTGTTAGAGAGGAAAGCAAGGTTGCGTGTTTTGTTGTAGACATGATATTGATATAGGATTAGTTGGTTAATACTTCTGTTTCCTTTGCAGCCAGGAATCGTTCTGCTTCCAATGCTGCCATACATCCGGTACCTGCGGCTGTAATGGCTTGCCTGAAATGTTTGTCTTGCACATCGCCACACGCAAAAACACCTTCAATGTTGGTTTTGGTTGAGCCAGGAGTTGTAACGATGTAGCCTTGCTCATCCAGCTTTATATAGTCTTTGAAAATATCGGAGTTGGGTTTATGACCGATGGCTACGAAGAATCCCTCAATAGGAATCTCAGTTTTCTCACCCGTCACGTTATTTTTTAATCGCACACCTGTCACTACGGTATCTCCTAAAATTTCATCCGTCTCCGAGTTCCAGTGTATAACAATGTTGGCTGTTTTCTTCACACGCTCCTGCATGATCTTGGATGCACGCATCTGGTCTTTGCGCACAATCATGTGTACTTTGGTGGTAAGCTTGGAAAGATACAAGGCTTCTTCGCAAGCGGTATCACCAGCACCAACAATGGCCACATCTTTTCCTCTATAAAAGAATCCATCACACACGGCACATGCCGAGACACCGCCACCATTCAATCTCTTTTCGGATGGAATGCCCAACCACTTGGCCGATGCGCCCGTGGAAATGATTACTGTTTCTGCTAGCACTTCTTTTGTTTCATCAATTACTACTTTCAATGGATAGGTTGAGAAATCAACAGAGGTGGCTATGCCCATGCGAATGTCTGTGCCGAATCGCTCCGCCTGTTTCTTTAAATCCTCCATCATCTGTGGCCCCATAATACCATCGGGGTAGCCAGGGAAGTTTTCAACATCATTGGTAGTCATTAATTGTCCACCGGGTTCCAGGCCAGTGTACATCACTGGTTTCAGATTCGCACGGGCAGCATAAATCGCAGCCGTATATCCCGCAGGGCCAGAGCCAATGATGAGTGTTTGAATCGTTTCCATATATGTTATATTGTAATATTACGTTATGATGGGGCAAAAAAATTTCAGCAGCAGTCGTTCTTTTTTACATATTTGGTAAACAGGTTCACAAAAATGTCTTTCGCTTCTTCCCACACCTGTTCATCAATGCAGTAATTCACCTTCGGGCCTTCTACCTCTCCTTTAATAATACCGATACGCTTTAGTTCTTTCAGGTGTTGGGTGATGGTGGATTGCGAAAGTGGAAGTTCGTTCACCAAGTCGTTGCAAATACAGGTCTCATTACTGAGCAGATACTCAATAATGGCAACCCTTGCAGGATGGTCAAATGCCTTGGCAAGGTTTGCTACCCTGTTTTGGCGTTTTTTGAAGAGTTCTGATTTGGTTATTCCCATAACGCAATATTACGATATAAGAATTTCCTGTGCAATACGTTTGAAAATTAAAACTGTTGCGTTATTCGTTCCTCAAATTCTCTACAGGATTAGTTCTTGATGCTTTAATGGTTTGGATTGCAGTGGTCAATAGCAAAATGGAAATCATTATGAGGGTTGGTAGTATAAATTGAATTGAAGTCAGTTCTGTTTTAAATGCAAAGCCGCTTAACCATTTGTTCATCCAGTAATAGCCAAGACTCCATGCGATTATTGTTGCAATCAAAATAACTTTCACATAGCCTGAATAAATCCATCTGACAAGTTGAGGAGTAGAACTTCCGAACACTTTTCGAATGCTAATCTCCTTTAGTTTGCGATTTAGCAAATAGGTTGTGAGCCCGATCAGTCCGATACCGGCAATGATTATGGCAATTACTGAGAAAGAGGTGTAAGCTTTACTCAGTTGGGACTCTGCCCCGTATAATTGCTGAATTTTGTCATCGAGAAAAAAATACTCCAACGGGTAGCCTGGATATAATTCTTGCCAGCGCTTATCAAGTGCAGCTAACTGATTTTGAGTCTCGCCCTCTTTCAGCTTTACAGACACAAAACGAAAATTCTGAGTATATAAATAAAGTATCATCGGTTCGATCGGTGAATGAAGTGTAGCGAAATTAAAATCTTCTATTACACCAACGACTCTTCCCTTTACCTGACCCTTGACTAATTGACCGATGGGCTGAGTCAAGTTCAACTGTTTTACGGCAGACTGATTAAGGACAACATCTACAAGCGTATCTTTATTCTCAGAATCTGGGAAACGGCCTTCCGCTAATTTAACCTCGTATATATCAAAGAAATTTTCATCCACTAAAAAAACAGACATCAATTGTTCTCCGGCTTCAGAACCCGATAGTGTGTATGTATAGGTGTACGCATTATTGCAACCGGGTGAACTGGATGAATAGCTTGCTTTTGCAACTCCGGGCAACTGATTAATCTCGTTAATAAATGTGGTGTGCTTGTCATTTTGCGATCGGTCTTTCACAGGAATTACTATCACATGGTCGCTGGTAAATCCCAACCTTGATGATTTCAGGAAGTTGAATTGAGATGATACTATCCATGTTCCGGTTATTAGGAGTATTGAAACACAAAATTGGAACGTGATTAACGCGGTTCGTATTGCTGACTTACTGCTTGATTTTCCACTTGGTTTAGATAGGCTTAAAATATTCAATGTGCCTGTCTGGATTGTTGGGATAATTCCGGAAAGAAAACCTATGAATGCTGTTAATAAAAATGCAGGAGGAATCAACCAGAGATTATCCATCAATGAAATATGCTTGCCTGTAGTGAGATTAAAATAAGGGAGTATAAGCACGGTAAGGGCTAATGCTGCCAGTAACCCAATCGTACAAATCACTATTGACTCAATCCAAAAATATATCGTCAGATGAAATCTACCTGCACCCAATACCTTCTGAATGGAAATTTCTTTGAAGCGGGTTGTAAGTGTTGCCGTAGATAAGTTGATAAAGTTGGCGCATGCCATTAAAAGAATAAAAAGAGCAATGGTGCCTAATATATATGAGTAGCTCTCATGACTGTTAGGAGTTATTTCATCCTTCCGCTCCGAATGCAGATGTATGGACTTCAAAGGCTGCAAGTAGAGTGTCTCCTTTTCGGGGGTCCACTCTGGTGCATTATTCTTTATAATGTCTGGTAGTTTTTCTTCAAGCTGATGAGGAGTTGAACCTTTGGTTAACAGAATATAGGTGTAATGATCCATCCATCCCCAATGCGTAAGCCTTTTTTCTCCGAGCGATACATCCAGTGAAGAGAACGTAATGAAAGCATCAGCGACAAAATGTGAATTGGAGGGCATCTTATTCAATATGCCTGTGACTTTTAAGTCAATCAGATTATTGAGGCGAAGGGTCTTTCCAACAGGGTCCTCGTTATTAAAATATTTCTTTGCGAGCTCATTGGTTATAATGATTGAGTTTTTATCTGCTAACGCAGTGGCAGGATTACCACTTGATAAGCTGAAATCAAAAACATTAAACAGTGTGCTGTCAGCAAAGAATATTTTTTCTTCATAGAATTTCACATCCTCGTGACTTAGCAAATCAGTTCCCGGGTTTTTTCTCAAGCGAACCACTTGCTCCACTTCCGGATATGCCCCTGTTAAGTATTGGCCAATGGGTGCACTGGTTCTTGCCCACTTTACTGTGTTGCCTTCCTCCTTAAAATCCAGAACAATCCGATAGATGCGGTCAGCTTTCTTGTGGAAAGTGTCATAACTAAATTCATCGTATATGAAAAGGGCAATAAGAAAAAGACAAGCCAATCCAATGGCCAGTCCGCTGATGTTGATGAGTGTAAATAATCTGTTTTTCCTGAACAGATTGCGGAGACTTAGCTGAAAGAATGAGCGGAGCATTTTTTTACCATTTTATTTCTAAAGGCTAAGTTACTCTGTATTCCTTAATTAGCGGTTATGATGAAAAGGAAAGTTCCACACGGAACATTCATTCAAAATCGTTCACATTCCTTTATAATCCTTCACAAACTTTAATAAAGTTACACAGTCATTCACTACCGTTAACAATCGTTAACCTACGCTTTGGGGTCGCTACATCTTTGACCCATGAACACAGCGATAAATCAAAATCATGGGATGGGCAATGGGATTGCCTTTCTTTTCGGAGCAGCATTTAATCTGCTGGCCAATGTAAATCTTTTATTTCTTCTGGACTATGCGCTGCAAGCCACAGTCGGGGGTATCATCTGTCTTGCTTTTAAAATCATTGCAGATGTTTTCAGTCCGCTATGGCTTAAGCATAAAGAAAAAGTAAAAGATTTCACAAAGCTGAAAAAAGTAAAAGGCATCAAGCTCAGAACTCCTTCACTAAAGTTACGGAGTTTGAAAAGAAAGAAGCGCAATGATCAAGAGTAGTCACATATTGATCGGAGCCGGTACAGTAGCAGCCATCTACTTTGGTGGCAGCTACTTGCTCAAACTCAATAGACTTTCAAATGAGTTGGAATCTGATACAAAGGTTTCAATTGACAATGTAAGTCTGAGTGGAATTGAACTCTCCATTAATGTGAAACTTAAGAATCCAAGCGGTGGAAGTATTCAGGTGAAGCATCCTTTTGTCAAAATGATTTATGCCGATAAGACCA
>DPSB01000047.1:8478-9324 GCA_003537495.1 Cytophagales bacterium
TAAAAATCAAGCTTGGATTTCTGAGCCTAGCAACAACGGTTCCGGCACTTGTGAAAGAGTACCGAGAGACAGGTAAGCTCAACTTGATTGTACACACGGTAACAACAATCAACGATAGTTTACCCTACACAAAAATTGACAATATCACTTTGGGCGGTGGGAAGGCTGCATAATCTGCCTACGGTAGACAGGCAGCAAATGAGAAAGAGATGATGAAGAAAGGAAGAGGCGTATGGTAGCGGACAGAAAGAGGCGATTGAGGGATGGAAGGGAGTTCGATCATCTCTTTCCACCACCAGGTGAAAAAGATACTACGATAAAGAAGAGTGCGAATGTAGAGGACACGATGAAACTCATTCGCAGTGCATTGCCAAAGACGTTGTGGCAAACGGAAAAGATTGCGAAGGTATTGAAAGGTCGGACACTGGAAGAAACCTGTTCCAACATCTGGCACTTCGTGTACCAACACATTCAGTACAAAAGAGACGAGGAAGGAGTTGAGCAAGTACGCAGTCCCAGAAGAGCATGGAGCGATAGAATGACGGGAGTAGACTGTGACTGTTACACCGTATTTATTCTCTCCATCCTACGATCTCTTGATATAGACTGCCTCGCCAGGATAACGAAATATCCAAAGAGGTATCCGGAAGTTCCGAGATGGCAGCATGTATATCCAATTGTACCAAAGCCTGGTCATCTGGAAGACTACCTAGATGAACGTGATTACTACATCGTGATTGATTGTGTGAAGGACAGGTTTAATGATGAACAACCTTATTTAGAATGTAAAGACTACGATATGAGACTGGATTATTTAGACGGAGTTGAAGATGAAGGACAAGAGGA
>DPSB01000047.1:9654-9925 GCA_003537495.1 Cytophagales bacterium
ATGTTGACCTCTCTGATCTTGCTTCACTCTACGATGAAGATGAAATGGGAAACATCTTCAAAAAAATTGGAAGCAAAGTAAAAACTGTTGCAAAGAAAGTGGGCACAGTAGCGCAAAAGGTGGGCGATAAAGTTGGTGATGGTATCAGGTTTATTAATCGCTATGTAAATCCTGCTACGCTCCTGCTTCGCAACGGTTTCCTATTAGCTATGAAAAATAACATGATGAATGTAGGCGGGAAACTTCGCTACGCTTACATGACAGATGCGCA
>DPSB01000032.1 GCA_003537495.1 Cytophagales bacterium
CCGAGTGAGGTAATAATGAAATCCACTTTTAATTCAACAAGTGTTTTCAGTTGATCTTTATACTTGAAGTTGGATTTGTTTACGATCAGGTTTACACCAAAAGGTTTTTGCGTGTGGCCTTTTATCTCTTTGATGGCGGCCCGCAGTTCGGCATCGGTGCGATAGTTGAGTGCCGGAAAGGCCGCGGTAATACCATGATCTAATGCAGCCTTTACCATTTTGGTGTTGGAAATCAGAAACATAGGTGCAACCAGAATGGGGTGTTCAATGCCCAGTAGTTTGTCGAGTGTGGTTGCCATTTGGTTTGTTGTTGGTTTTGCGTGGAAGATGCAAAAAAGTTAGAACTAATTACATCTGGATGCCAAACAACGAATAAAAAAAGAAAACCCGCTGCTTATATGCAAGCAGTCGGGTTTGTCATTCAGCCTTTTTCGAAGAGACCTAGTTATCGGAAACTTGCTTCAACAACAATTCCATATCGTAGAATGGAAGTGGTTTTTCAACGCACAAGGTAAAGCCTGCGTTGATTGCGGTTTCGCGATCATCTTTTTGCACGAGCGTTGTCATGGCCACAAAGCGTGTGTGTGGTAATACCATCTTCATGGTTCTAAGCCACTCAATACCACCTAAGTGTTCACCGTGCATGTGTAAATCCACAAACAAGATGTCGGGTTTAATGTCTTGTACTTTCTCAAGACCTTCTTCATGATTTTCAAAAATGTGTGCATCCACTGTGTTGGGTTGCAACTTAACCATGCGCTTGTAGATAAAGCGGTTGATCGAGTCATTTTCAAATACACCAATTACCAATTGCTTTTTCATGCCCACACCTATTAGCATAATCATGCCACTCGGCCAACCTTGCTTTTTGGCTTAAATTTGACTGTATTTTGGCCTTTTAGTTCCCTTTTTGGGATAAAGCCACCCAATTTGGTGGTTTGGTTTGCCATCAATCCTGAGCGGTGTGGTGCAGTGTTTTGGCCGCGAAGGATTCTTGTATTTGATCGTCTGTCAACAGCTTTTAATCAGGGGATTCTTCGTTCGGGTTTAGTGGACTTACACCTCTTAATCAACAAACCCATAAGCGTATGTGTTAATTTATTTACCGGCACTTGCCACTCAGAATTACTCCTCCCAAACCAGCAACGAGAAGCAAGAAATAACATATTGCGCTACTAAATCGTAACCATTTTCCATTCACTCCGTATTGTAGAGTGTATCCTGAAACAACAGAAAACTACCAACCTGAATTTTATTTTTTAATCTTCTTCGGTAGCAAATTAAAGTTCTGATTATCGTCTATTAAGCCTAATCTTATTTTTTAAGGTTTGTAAAACAGGAATCTATTTTATGACTTGGACAACATTATATATCAACGGGCGGCCCGGATTTAAAGAAGCAGTGATGCAAAAACTTGCTCATAACAGTCGCTTTTATTTGCCAGGCTCAGCCGATTCAGAGAATGATCTATTATTATATTGGATTGACAATACAAAGGCGTTGCGCGATTTTAAAATCGAAATTGGCAGCAAGCTAATCTTTAAGTATCGCCTTCAATTTTACTTCTCTGTTCCTGAAGAAACTACAGAAGTTTCGGAGCTTACCAAGCAAGAAAAAGCTTTGGTAAAGAAGATGAACACCTGGGAAGCTGAACACTACCGCCACAGTGCCTGAAAAAAGATTCGGGGCTCAAGGCCAAGGTCGAATCAAAAGCCAAAAAATCAATACCTTTAAGGTTGAATCCAAAACCCCAACCTTAAACCGAGTTATGGCTAACGTTTACAGGCGTCTTTTTACCATCGCGATTTCAGTTGCACTTTCTTTTCCCTTATTCAGTCAGCAAGATCCTGTTGCCCTTTCCGAGCAGTATTATGCACAGGGGATGGAAATCTTTGATTATGAACATCGCAAAGTAGCAACTGAGCTTTTTATGTTGGCCGTGCAGGCTAATCCTAAAAATGCAAAAGCTCAGTTTATGGCGGGCCGGTCTATCATGCTTACGGTGCGCAAAGAGCTTTCGTTGCAATATTTCAAACAAGCTTACCAACTCGATCCAAAGATTGATCCGGATATTCTGTATTACCTGGGCCAGGCTTATCATTACTCTGAAAAATTTGATAGTGCCATTGTATTGTATGATCGGTTTAATCGCTTGTTGGCGCGTTCGCTCGATTACGAAAAATCAAAAAAAATAAATGAGGTTAACCGAAAAATATTTGAGTGCCACAACGCCAAGATTATGATTGCCCAACCGGTTGATGTAAAGATCGCGCACTTGAGCAATAGCATTAACTCTGAATGGCCCGATTATGCACCCACCATCAATGCAGATGAAACGTTTATGGTGTTTACTACCCGCAGGCCAGAAGAGAACATGAATAATCGCTTAGCACAAGACAACGAATATTACGAGGAGATTTTCTTTACCAAGAAAGTAGATGGTGAGTGGACTCCGGCCCGAAACCTTTCCGGCCCACTTAACAATAGTTACCACAACGCAAGTATTAACCTTTCGCCCGATGGTAAAGAGATGTTATTGTATCACGATAGCAATGGTGGTGATATTCTTGCTTCGTTTCTAAAACCCGATGGTTCCTGGACTGATCCAAAAGAAATACTGGAAATAAACAGCGAGTACATCGAAAACTCAGGTACCATTACTGCTGATGGTAAACAATTATTTTTTACCAGCAATCGCCCCGGTGGTTATGGTGGTACCGATATCTACGTAAGTGTAAAAGATGCAAAAGGCCGTTGGGGTACACCGCGTAATCTTGGACGCAGCGTAAACACAGAGATGGACGAAGATGGCGTTTATGTATCGGCCAGCGGCAAGCACTTATACTTTAGCTCGAATGGCCATGCGGGCATGGGCGATATGGATATTTATCGCAGTGCATACAATGCCGAAAAAGATCTATGGGAAAAACCAATCAACATGGGTTATCCGATTAACTCCGTAGAGAATGACATTTACATTGTGCTTACGCGCAATGAAGATTTTGCTTACATCTCATCGGTGCGGCCAGAAGGTATTGGTGAACAAGACATTTACAAGATTGATATCAGCAATTGGAAAGAACCAGCCTACACACAACCCGATTTTTCTGATGCTGTATTGGCCATGGAAGATCAGATGCCTTTGTTTGGTGGTCGTCCCGCAGCTGAAGAAAAAACTGAAATCAAACCTGAAACTAAACCAGATGTTGCAGAGAAACCGCTTGCTCCGGCACGCATTGATTTAACCATTTATGTTGCCGAAGGTGATACCCGCAAACCGCTCTCGCAGGTAAAAGCAAAACTTACAGCACCTGGCACCGATCTTAATCTTACCGAGACAAAAGCCGGT
>DPSB01000033.1 GCA_003537495.1 Cytophagales bacterium
TAGAACCTGATAATACGAAATGCGAAATTTTAAATTTTGAATTGAAGATATGTGGGAAGAAATTCTGAAGGCGGTATCGGTTTATTTTTCTTCGATGATCAAATTTTTTTTTGGTCCTATTGGTGGTAAGGCAGCTGGACTTCACCTGATCACAACCATGATTGTTACCGTTGCCGGGATGATGACGATGGTGGTTGCCTTTACATACTTTGGTGATTTTATCCGGAAGCACATTATTGAACGCTTTCGCAAGCCTAAACCAGAAGGCGAAAACCTGGAAAAGAAGCCAAGCATTTTTAAACGCTATGGATTGGCAGGCGTAGCTTTTCTTACACCAATTCTACTTACACCAATTGGAGGAACACTGTTGGCGATAAGTATGAGTAAAAGCCGCGAAAAGATTTTATTCTATATGCTTATCAGTGCCTGTGCGTGGTCAGTAATAGTAACCTGTGCAGTTTACTTTGGGTATGATGCGGTAATGGAATGGATTGATCGGGTACAGCCGGATAAGATGTTGGAAGATTAATTAAACATCAATCACCTCTTGCCAAGAAAGTATAGCAATTGATTCATCTATTTTGGATTCAATTGCCCGATCAGAACCGGTTATCAGAATCCCTGATCCCGTTCTATTATACTTTAACCAATACCGTACACCACCCAGCATATCAGACTTAAAATGTTTCCCTGCCTTTACTTCAACAGCAAGAGTACGATCATCTTTTTCCAGAATTAAATCCACTTCGTTGCCCGCGCTATCGCGGAAATAGTACATGCCTCCGGCAATACCTTTGTTAAAGCGATTCTTACGAATTTCAGTAATCACCCAATTTTCAAACAACGCTCCGTACTTAGCGCTATTTAGCATGGCACGCTGCGAAGTGAATCCCAACAGGTAGCAGAGCAAACCGGTATCGCAGAAATAGAGCTTAGGCGATTTAACAATGCGCTTGTTTAAATTTTCGTGATACGGTTGTAGTAAATAAATAATGTAACTGCTTTCTAAAAGTCCCAACCAGGCTTGTACAGTTTTAGCATCCACCCCTGTTGATTTTGCCAGTGTATCTTTGTTTACAATCTGCCCGGCATAACCGGCACAAAGCCGAACAAAGCGGGTAAAAGCTGGCAGATTATTAATGTTGCGAATCAGGCGCACATCACGTTGTACATACGTTTGAAAATAAGCAGCCATCCATTTCGATACGGAAAGTTGTTGTTGCCAGATTTCAGGATAGCCACCGGTAAAAATGTGCTGTGCAACTGTTCCGTCCATTTTGGCTTCTTTCAATTCGGCATACGAGAGTGGTAATAATTCGAGGTAGCCAACTCTGCCTGCCAGCGACTGTGAAATTTGTTCTTGTAACAGAAAATTATTCGAACCTGTTAAAATGAACTGGCCTCGTTTTGAACTGGCATCTAACCGACCTTGCAAATGCCTGAATAAGGTGGGCACGCGCTGCACTTCATCCAATACAGCACCTTCCTTCAGGCTTTGTAAAAAACTTTTGGTTTGCTGAGCTTCGGCTTCTACATCCGGATCTTCAAAATTGAAGTAAGGCTTTTCGCCAAATACCACCTGGCTAAGCGTTGTTTTTCCGCTTTGTCGTGGGCCAACAATGCACACAGCCCGAAACTGCCTGGCATTGTCAAGCGCTTCGCCATAAATATGTCTTTTAACGAGTTTCATCATTAATTCCAGATTTGCAAAAATATGTAATTCTGGAATCAAATTCCAGATTTGCATAAACGTGCAATTCTGGAATCGCTGGGAAAAGTTGACTTATCCTTCGTCTGGTAAGATTTCAATATCGCGGATCAATACTTTTTTGCTGATAGCTTGTCCGGTTTTGGTAGCGGCTAATCCGCCCAATGCAGTTTCTTTGTATCGGGTTTCCATGCTGGCGCCAATTTCGCCCATCGCATCAATTACTTCATCTACCGGAATTACACTACTTACATTGGCCATCGCAATTTGTGCTGAGCTGTTGGCAATTGCAGCTGCGCTTGCATTGCGCACTACACATGGTACTTCCACCAATCCGGCAACTGGATCGCACACCAACCCCAACATGCATTGAACAGTAATCGCCACCGCATTAAAAATCTGATCGGTACTACCGCCTAAACAATAGACAATAGCACCGGCACCCATCGCGGCTGCGGTTCCGGTTTCAGCCTGGCAGCCACCCACGGCACCGGCTATGCTTGCTTTTTGTTCCATAATCAAGGCAATGCCTGCGGCCAGCAACATGGCTTCTAGAATTTTTTTATCCTCAACATGGTGAATCTCCTGCAATGTGTAAAGTACACCCGGCATTATACCACTGGCGCCCGCAGTAGGTGCCGCTACAATACGGCCCATGCACGAGTTTACTTCTTTCGCGGCAAGTGCACGCGAAATAAGATTTTGAAATTCTTTGGATAGAACGGGAGTAGGATAGTTGTAAACTTTTTTAGCACCGTTGTTAATCATGCCCGAGCGCGAGGTCATGTCTTCGGTTAAACCGGTTTGCACAGCATCTTTCATTACCGCCCATGCTTTATCTAACCCGTCCCAGATTTGTTTCTCAGTGCGACCTTTTTGTTCCAGTTCATATTCCAAGACAACATCGATAATGGTTTTCTTTTTATCGGTGCAATATGTTTTCCAACCCTCAAACGAATCAAACAGGAATGCCATAGGTAGCTATTTTGTATCGAAGTTCGATGGTAAAACCTGTATTTCAAATCTTTGGTTTGGTTTTATTGTTCTATTTAATTTTTATCTCATAAAAGCAGTTTTATGGTTGGTTGCGATTAACCATCTTTAGGCCATGCGAGTTTGTTTCATTTTGTTAATGATGATAGCACCTGTACTTCGGGCACAGGAACTCAACTTCTGGCAGGTATTGGCCGAAGTAGGATTTAAGAAAACGCAGTTGGCTACTGGCGAAATGGAGGTACCGGTATTCAGCAATCATCTGAAAACGTATAACGGTAAAAAAATCAAACTAAAAGGCTTTGTAATTCCGGTAAGTGAAACAGGCGATGAAAGTAAGTTTATGTTATCGTCTTTACCGTTTAATGTGTGTTACTTTTGTGGTGCAGCCGGGCCCGAAACCATTGTGGAGGTTGAAACCAATCAGAAAGTAAAATTTACATCGGCTGCTATCTGGATGGAAGGCATTCTCTATCTTAACGAGAAAGATCCTGATCATCATATTTATATTTTAAA
>DPSB01000031.1 GCA_003537495.1 Cytophagales bacterium
TTGTTCGAAGTAGTTTTGCCATTCGGCCCAGCCACGGTTTGAAACAAAGGCTCCGGTTACAAATACAATAGTTTTGGATTGGATGGTGTTAAGCGTTTTCATAAGTGTATCAGTTTTTGGTTTTTGTTGTGATTACTGATACAAAGAACGCGGGCCGGAATGGCAAAGATTTTTAACCCAAGTTAAAATCGGATTAACCCGCCAATCTTTTTCGAATGCGGCTGAGGGAAGGCCCTTGTATGCCTAAATACGATGAGATATGATACAATGGAATACTATTAAAAATATCAGGATGTTGCTGAATCAATTCGAGGTAACGTTGCTCTGGTGTTTTAAATAAAAAGCTTTCGGTCCTGTTCATCGAAATTGAAAAAGCCAGCTCAGCCAACACCCGACCTAAGCGTTCCCACGCGTGCGACTTCTTATACAACTCTTGTAAATGCTCGTATGTGATAACGGCTATATCCGCATCTGTCATCGCTTGCGTAAAATAATTGCATGGTGCCTGTTGAATAAAACTCTGAAAAGAAACCACTACCTGGTTCTTCGAAAAAAAGAATACGTTCTTTTCCTGATTATCGTCACCCACATAATAGGCACGGAATACGCCACTAAAAATAAACCCTAATTGCTTACACACATGGCGATATTGATTATAGTAATCGCCTTTGGTAAAAGCTTTCGTTCGCCAGTAAGGGCGGGATAACTCAAACTCTTCAGGCGTCATCCCCGTAAGGGTTTGCAAGGCTTGCTGTACGTGATCTATAGGGTCAGGAAACATGTTGTCCGAATACGATTTTAAAACCATTACAATCTTTTACGGCAAACTCAATCATACCATAAACTGGTTCACAAAGTGGTTCTGTAATTTCTATTTTAGAGGCTAACTCGCGGTGAAGTACGGCTGCATCGCTTACGCGGATATAAAGATCAAGACCATCTTTACGTTGTAGATTATTTGAATGCTGTACTTGGTTCACATTATCAGCCAGGCCCAACTGAATTTCAACACCATCTCTGCCGATAATGGCAAACACAGGTGGGTTGTGCCAATACCCTAAAATTTTAAAGCCCAACATATCGCGATAATATTCGGCTGTTTTTACTACATCGGCCACAACCAACTGCGGGGCAAGCTGTAGAAATTTAGGTTCTGTATTCATAAAAGCTAAGTTCGTAAAAAGAATTTCCTATTTATCGATTCTATTTTTTAATTTTCAATCATCATTCACAATTATATAAGCACCTTATGAAATTCTACCCACGCCTTACACTTATCGTGTTAACACTAATGGCAACCATTACACTTCAGGCACAAAATAAACTGGAAGGCCGCTGGAATCTATTAATTGAAAAAGATGGTCAGCAACTTCCTTCGTGGTTGGAGATTGAACATTCAGGTACCAAAACATTAGTCGGTCGGTTTGTATATGCATTTGGAAGTGCCCGGCCCATTGCTGTGGTGAATGTTACAAATGAAAAATTCAACTTCTCCATCCCACCACAGTGGGAACCGGGCGATCGCAATATGGATTTTGAAGGCGAGTTGGTTGGAGAAAACCTGAAAGGTTCTATGACCTATACCGATGGAAAAAAATATAACTGGACTGCTACGCGTGCTCCTTTGCTCAAGCGAAATGCAGAGCCCGTGTGGGGCCAACCCATCACTCTCTTCAATGGAAAAGATATGAAAGGCTGGAAGGCTATGGGGCCTAATCAATGGATTGTGGAGAATGGAATCTTAAGAAGCTTAAAGTCGGGCAGTAACTTAGTGAGTGAACAAACCTTTACCGATTTTAAATTGCATGTGGAGTTTCGGTACGAGAAAGGAAGCAACAGCGGTGTGTACCTGCGTGGTCGCTATGAAGTACAAATTGAAGACGACAAAGGTAAAGAACCCTGGAAGGGCTACCTGGGTGCTATCTATGGATTTCTTACACCCAGTGTAATGGCAGCCAAAGATGCAGGTGAGTGGCAAACGTATGATATAACCTTAGTGGGCAGAATGGTTACGGTGGTAGCGAATGGTATAACCATTATCAGCAACCAGGAAATACCGGGCATAACCGGTGGCGCTATTGATAATAAGGAAAATGAACCCGGCCCTATTATGTTTCAGGGCGACCATGGCCCGATAGACTTTCGGAATATTGTAATTACACCTGCTAAGTAAGATTAAGCAAAACAAGAAGGTAAGATTAGTTTCTTACCTTCACTCCTGTTGCGTTCAATGTAAATTCAAACGGTACTGTATCATCGGCTATTGCCAGCCTGGCACCCGTTATCTTCACCTTTAAAGTAGTACCGGATAACTCCACCTGGCACGAACCACCAATGGTAGATAACCACATTTGTGTAGTATTCTGCGGGTTTATAACCATAATCCCGGTGGACTTTCCAAACTCTATTTCATTTGATGCACGCAAGGGATACTCGCCCTTTAAACCTGATACCACTTTATCTTCATGTACGGTAAAACGAAAAGTTTTATTATTGGGTGTATCGTAAACCGTAAATGATGCAACCGAATAGGTATTTTCCTTTCCGGGATCGCCTGTTGTTTCACTTTTTAATGAGACTGAAAGTGAACGCAGACTCACGGTCTTCTCTTCACCATTAATCTTATAGGTAACCGTTCCAATTGGATCGGCAACGATAACATGGTCTTCAACTCCGGCTAACAGGTAAAACAAAATAATCAAGGGCTTCATAAAAGGTGTTTGGTTTAAAAGCCTAAAATACAAATGCTATCTAAACCTCTTATTACGAATTTGAAAATAATATTGAAAGAAAGTGCTTACTCTATAACGGCATTTATCTTTTGCCAGAGTTCATTATCAAAACCCGATACTGCAAAATCCGGATTGTCGGGATCGGATGCATTTCCCATTCTGATAATAACCATCTTCTTACTGGGTATAATATAAATGCGTTGATCCGCAGCGCCCATGGCAGCATACATATCAGTTGGTGCTGAAGGAACCAGCGTTCCTGGATAAACCGTTTGCCCTCCGGGTATCATATAACTGGTTTTACCATTCAGCCACCATAAATAGCCGTATGATGGATTGATGTTTTGCGATGTGTTTATACTCGCATCAAAAAAAGTCTCATTTACTATTTGTTCATCTTTCCATTTACCTCTATTCAATGCTAACAATCCAAACCTGGCCATGCTGCGTGTATTGCTGTGATAAACTGTGAATATCAAGCCGTAATTCCAGAATCCATCCATGCCAAGTTTGCTCTTAAGAGCACTATTAAAGTAAGTTTCAAATTCTTGATTGCTTGCTTCGCCTACTACATCCATTAATTTCTGAAAAACATTATGGTACGACCATCTTGTTCCGGCATCCGCCAGATAAGTTAAATTAGCCTTACTTACAAATTCATTCTCGTCATTAAGCCCGGAAGTCATGGTAAGTAAATGTTGTGGCGTAATCAGATTTTCTTTCTCTAACGCTGCGCTTGTCCAGCCAGCACCCAAGTATTGTGATACTTTGGTGTTGATATTGAGTAAGCCTTCTTGCTCGGCAATACCAGTGGTTGTGGCCACCAATGTTTTGCCCGCACTATTCCATTGCCAGGTTGCATCTTTTGTGTGACCATCAAAATATTCTTCCATTACAATGCGGCCATTTACCAAAATCATAAACGACTTCGTATTCTTATCAATGAGATAATCTTTTAGAGGTTGAACGGCACTTTCATTCCACTCAAGACTTGCTAGCGATTTGGTTTCCCAGTTTGAGTCTGTACTGGACGGGAAATACATTGTTTCCTCCGGAGCTGGTTGTGGATCATTGTTGCAACCAAAGGAGAAAAATATCAAGAGAAACCCGAACCAAACGACAAACTTATTGAACTTCGCCATGCTTCTATTCTTTGAAAATTACAGATTTGTGGGCTTAGACTAAGTCAATTAGTTAAGGTTTAATCTTAGCGACATGAATTACTACACCC
Source organism: Cytophagales bacterium (assembly GCA_003537495.1). Lineage (GTDB taxonomy): Bacteria > Bacteroidota > Bacteroidia > Cytophagales > Cyclobacteriaceae > ELB16-189. The sequence continues at coordinate 3,964 of DPSB01000031.1, forward strand.
CCTAAACACAGTATCTAATCATCCTGAAACCTGACATTACCCTCAAAATAAAAAGCTGTACTATTTTTCTTTATGTAATTCAGTATTTGCTTATCAAGGTTTACTGAGCGCTTAGCTTAATAAAAGCGAGTATCCAGATCGTGAAAATTCAAAGCCAAAAACTTTAATTGATTACATCTTTCCTGACGATCAAAACTAGGCCTAACTCCAAATCTAACAATTGACTCTTCAATTATTCTAATATGTTATTCTAAGCCAATCAATTTAAATCCTTTAACGGCATCTTCCCAAACACTTCCTGTTGAATTAGAATAAAATTGTAAGTGGCCACCGTTACTGAC
>DPSB01000592.1 GCA_003537495.1 Cytophagales bacterium
TTCAAGATATTTGGTATGCCTAAGCGGTTTAGAGTTTCCCTTTCCGAAGTGGAGGAAATGTTTAAAGCTGCCTAGATTCGAAGTCTAATTTCACCAGAATGCATGAGTTGTTAATAGAGAGTATAGGTAAAAAGGTAAAGTTCACTGCCCAAGAAATTGAACTGCTGAAACCTTACTTTATTCCTAAGAAAATCCGCAAGCGTCAGTATCTTTTGAATGCAGGCGATACATGCCAATACGTAACCTTTGTTGAAAAAGGTATGCTTCGCTCCTTTACAGTAGATGACGAAGGGCATGAACACGTTGTACAGTTTGCCATTGAAGGATGGTGGATTGCAGATATGGGTAGTTTCCTTTCGGGAAAAGAAGCCATTTACAACATCGAAGCGTTAGAAGATTCGGAGGTGCTGAATCTGAGTAAGCAAGCAATGGAAGAAATGATGAAGCAACTTCCGGCTATGGAACGGTACTTTAGGCTACTCATGCAGAATAATATTGTTGCGCTTCAACGCAGGGTGGTGGCCTACATGAGTCTGTCGGCTGAAGAGAAATATCTGAGGCTTATGGAGGTTGCACCGGACATTATGAACAGGGCATCACAACAACACATTGCATCTTACTTGAGTATAACACCTGAAACATTAAGTAGAATCAGAAAACAGGTGTCGCATCGAAAGTAACTACCATTTAAGCTGGCCAGGTCATGACCGAACGCGAACTTCACGAAGCCATTGCTTCAACTTATTATGATCCATCGGATCGAGATAGGTAAACGTTTTTTTGTATTCTTTTCTAAACAGCCTTCTGCTAAAACTCATTTTCTTCAGCACGAGTTTGCAATAGTCAAGCATACTTGTCTTACCTGTGTTTTTGCTCATGGCAATGAGTAGTTAATAATTTAGTTTTTGATTTTTTTGAAAGACGTAAATGTGATGCTGGGAGTGCCTGCATTACAAGGAAAAGTCGCCTACCGCCTCTGGCTGGTAGGTAACCTTTAAGATTTCAAACTGTCCATCCCCGGCAGGTGTCTTCCACGAAACTACATCGCCAACCTTTTTGCCAAGTAGTGCTGCGCCTATTGGTGAAAATACCGAGACTTTTCTTTCGCGGTTGGCCGCATCTTGCGGATAGGTTATCGTTAGCTCTGCCTCTCTTTCGCTTGAAATATCTTGCAAGAGAACCCTTGAGTTCATGGTAATTACGTTGCCTGATATAACATCCTGTGAAAGTTTTTTTGCGTTCATTAAGGCATCGTACAAACGCGAAACAGTATCAGGCATTTTTTCCTTGGGTGAAGCAAATTCACTCAGGCCTATTAAGCGTTCGTAGTCGTTAGCTGTTATAACCATTCTCTTTTCCATTTCTTCTTGTTTCATTCTGACCTTCGCAGTATCCGTGCCAGATTGAACAGGGGTTCTAGGAATGGAAACCAAGTCAGTTTAGTTACTTTCATGGTTCAGAATTACCCGGTGGGTAGTAATTCCTCAGTGCCATCAGGGCGTTTATAATAAAGGTGGGAGATTAGTTCCTATCTTTGAAAAATTGAAAATAAGAAAAATGAATGCGGCTGACATCAAACTCAGGGAACGGGTCAAAGAATTAAAGTGTCTTTACGACTTATCTAAGATTGCCCTAAAGGCAGGAAACGATGTAAGCGTTATTTTGAACAAAACTTTGGAAATACTTCCCGATGCCATGCAGTTTCCCAACCTTGCTGAGGTTAGCATTACTTATGGTAAATTAAATTATACTACAAAAGAATTTTCAACGTGCAAGCATCACATATCGTCCAGTATTGGCATCGGTAATAAAAAGGTAGGTGCCCTTAAAGTCGGCTACAGAGCAGTCTCAAAAAAAGCAGCGACTCGTAATCTGTTTCTGACGGAGGAAAAAAACCTCATCAAAATTGTAGCAAGAGAGCTATCACTGTTTATCAAACGAGCAGCGGTTGAGGAGAACAATAAGAAACTGGAAATGCAGCTCCAACATTCCGAGCGATTGGCTTTTGTGGGTGAGTTGTCGGCAGGCATTGCGCACGAATTAAATGAACCACTGGGAAGAATTCTTGGATTTGCTCAGTTGGTAAAGAAGAATGGCTCCTTAACTGAACAACAAGACACCGATATTGACAGAATTATTAAAGCATCGCTCTACACACGGGAGATCATAAAAAAACTCATGCTCTTCTCCCGGCAAATGCCACGACAGATTAATGAGGTAAATCTTAATGTGCTAGTATCAAACATCTTGTATTTTATTGACATACGCTTTCAGAGTCGGGGGATTAAAATTGTGGAGAGACTAGATCAGCATCTACCCGTCATTGAGGCCGACTCCGTTCAGATAAGCCAGGTTTTGGTAAACCTTATTACCAATGCCATTCATGCTATGGCCGGAGGTGGAAAAATAACAATCGCAACCAAACGTAAGCAAAATCAGGTAAGTCTTGTGGTGAGTGATACCGGAAGTGGGATGTCGAATGAAGTAAAAAGAAAAATCTTCGAACCCTTTTATACCACAAAGCCCGTAGGCCAAGGCACAGGTTTGGGGCTTTCAGTTGTTCAGGGAATTGTAGAAGAACACAAGGGAAAAATACTGGTTAGCAGTAGCCCTGGAAAAGGCTCAAGATTTGAAATTGTATTGCCTTTAAGGCAGATGAAGAAATGATATGAAGAAGAAAGAATTTACCAATATCAATGTGCTGGTAGTTGATGATTCTCCCGAAAGCGTGGAACTCATCAAACGCAACCTTCAGTCAAAAGGCTATCAGATTTATACTGCCAGCAATGTTCAATCGGGTATAAAGGTTTTGGGATCAGTATCCATTGATCTTTTAATTACCGATTTAAAAATGCCCGGTGAAAGCGGGATCGAGTTAGTTCGACATGCTTCGGAAAATCATAAGGGAATTGGAATTCTTGTCGTTACTGGATTTCCTTCTATACAGGGTGCGGTTGAATCGATTAAGATTGGTGCGGAAGAATACCTGGTGAAGTCATTCACTGATGAGGAATTGTTTACTGCCGTAGAAAGAGTTCTGACCAAAACGAAAAAGACCAAAATCGATATACCCTCAGTGCAGAATTTTGGAATCATCGGGGAATCCGATGGCATGAAGAAAATTTTTACTACTATTCGTAAAGCAAAGTCGACAAATGCCACTGTATTAATTTACGGAGAAAGCGGCACAGGAAAGGAACTAGTGGCCAGAGCCTTGCACTACGGAGGGAATGCTTCTGCCGCGCCTTTTGTACCCGTTAATTGTGGAGGAATTCCTGATACACTTTTGGAAAGTGAGTTATTCGGTTATGTGAAAGGAGCATTTACCGGAGCTACGGAAACGCGTGCCGGTTTTTTTCAAACGGCTGATGGAGGTACAATTTTTCTGGATGAAATAAGCAATACAAGTTTGGCTATGCAAGCCAAGCTTTTGCGCGTTCTTCAGGAGAAAGAATTCTACATGGTTGGATCGAAGAAAACGCTGAAAGTGAATGTGAGGATAGTAGCTGCCACCAACGTTGACCTGATGCAATTAGTCAAGAAAGGACTTTTTCGAGAGGATCTCTACTATCGGTTAAATATCATCACAATCGATTTACCGCCCTTGCGTGAACGCGGAGATGACATCCTTCAATTGATCTATTTCTTTCTGGGAAAATATGTAAAAGAACTAGGCAAATCTTCCATGAAGTTTACACCCAAAGCATTGCAGGCTTTAAAGGATTATTCGTGGCCGGGTAATGTACGGGAACTTCAAAACCTCATTCATAGGCTCGTGATCATGTCGGAAGATAGCACCATCGATATACCCGATCTTCCTGAATCATTTCGTTTTTCTGGCAGGCGAAGCAAAGGGCTTGATCGAAAACTGGAAGACGTAGAACGGGAATATATTCTTGATGCACTGGCGGCCAACAAGAACAACATCTCTCAAACAGCCATTAGCCTCGGCATAGACCGAAAAACACTGCGCGATAAATTAAAGAAGTATACACCAATCAACTAGTGGAGAGAAATGTACCACTGAGGTAAATCTAACCAGATACTAACCCAACCATCACCTCAATAAGCCTTGATTGAAGGATTAATAGTGGTATGCCTTTTGGATACCCTCCTATGAAAGAAATCCTATGTATTCACAAGATTTGATTGAAGAGTTAATGCAACATGAGCTGAAAGGGCTTTGCACCAATTGTGCATTGGAGAGCGATTGCACATACCGAAAGGCATCCCACAAGATCATTATTCAATGCGAGCTGTATCAATTGAGTGATGAAACTCACATACTCCAGTCAAACGCAAATTTAATGCAGAAGGGGCTTTGTATGAATTGTAACAGAGTAGATTCGTGTGGATTACCAGGAAAGCATACCGGCATTTGGCATTGTGAAGAATATGCGTAGAGCAGATCAACTACTATCTATTTTTGATTCATTCTTTGGTAAAAAGAAAAACTGCTCAAAGGAAGGGCGGTGGAAAGAATTTAACAAACATGCTGTTTTGATTTCGGTAGGTAACTATATGCACGGAAACAAGCATGGGCAGTGGGTAGAGTATTATGACAGCGGTGAATTGATGTTGGAGGAGAATTATGAGAACGGTATTCTTCATGGACGTTTTGCCACGTACCACCCTAACGGGAACTTAATGAGTGAGGGTGCTTATGTACAGGGTAGCCGTGAAGGATATTTTAAAATCTACAATGAGGAGGGGAGAAAAACTAAATCTCTACTTTTTATTGATAACAACTTAATGGAAGAAATAGATGCAACATCAACAGTTATGGCTATATAAGGAAGAACCCAGTATTGACTATACATTAATAATCATTCTGATACTTTACTATTTAGGCTTTTTCATACGCATTCTCTAAAATGCTAACGTGAAGTGATCTAATTCACTTCACTTGATTGAATAAGTTATTGATTCATCTTAATTATCGGGTTATGAAATGGACGTACAGTGTAGAAAACAAGTCAGTTGCCTCACTAGCATTGCTATCACTTTGTCTATTGGTTTTGTTCAGCAACTATATCGACCGTGATCATACAAGCAATGTCAAAAATTCAATCACGACATTATACGAGGATAGATTGGTGGCCGAAACGCACATTTTAAGAATGATCAATGATATTTATCAAATAAAGGAGATCGTGAACGCTTCAAGGTCAAATCTCGGCAACGAAGAAAATAGAATTGGAGATTTACTTTCGGGTATTCATCCCATTAGTGATGCTTATCGAAACACTAAACTTACGGCAAAAGAGGAAGTTAAGTTTACCGAGTTATCGAAGATTCTAACCCAATTCGAGACTTCCCTTTCGAAAGGAATTGCCTTGGATTTGGAAAACACAAACAAGGCCCTTGCCCTATTAAATGAACTATCTGCGATTCAACTGGAAGAATCCAAACTAATTATGAACCAGGCTGAGACGTTATTTTCTTCAAGTAAAGTCTCAGCGCAATTCGCTTCTGCCGTTATCATTGTTATTCTACTGGTTCTTCAAGCACTTGTATTTACTTCAAAAACACTTAGTAGCAGTAATCAAACATCAGCGCACTATCTTAACTAATCACCAAGGCATAGTATTTAATGAACCAAAGAAAACACTTGATCTAGATCAAGTGCTTTCTTATTTCATATCAATGCCCACGGAGGGTAGCCACTATACCTTTGTTTCATCAAACAAGAGAAATTATGGCTACTATAAAAACTATCGCAATTGTTGGAGCAACCGGAAACATGGGCTCTGCCATCGCAAAAAGTCTTTCTAAAAAAGGCAATTATCGTTTGCTACTCATGTCAAATGAGCAAGACAAATTGGTTGATCTGAAAACACAAATAGAAAAATCATCCAAGAGCACTGAGGTATTCGCTATTAGTTGTGCCAGAGAGGCATCGTGGGAAGCAGATATTATTATCGTGGCGACTCCGTATGAAGCAGAAAAAGAAGTAGCGGAAAAAATACGCGAAGTGGCGACTGGTAAAATCGTGATTAGTATTTCCAATCCACTGAACAGTGCGTACAGTGAATTAGTTACTTCAGACGATACCAGTGCAGCAGAAGAGCTTCAAAAACTTCTGCCTAATTCGAAGGTGGTAAAAACATTCAACACCACATTTGCTGCCGACTTCCTATCGCCCATTATAGATGGTAAAACTGCCGATGCATTCATTGCCGGTAACAATGGAGATGCTGTTGAAACGGTTTCAGAGATTGTGAAAACCGCTGGTTTCAACCCGATTGTGGCTGGTGATTTGAGCGTGAGCAGAACACTGGAGCGTATGCAATTACTGCTGATTCAACTCACCATGAAGAATAACTACAACTGGTTAGCCGGATGGAAAATACTTCACAATTGAAGATTACTCATACAAAAGACCAGAAATGAGTGATTTATATAACATATATGGAAAAGCATATAATTCCTTCTAGATAAAAATAGACACATTAACCAGGCTGCTTGATTTGAATCAAGTTCTTTCTTATCCGGCATCAATGACATGAGGACATTCACACAATAGCTTTGTATCAACAAAAACAAAACGGAAAAATTAAATCAAACTTTTTAAAACAGAAATTATGGAAACGACAACAGTAAAAACCTCGACAAAAACAAAATGGACGTTAGACCCAACACATAGTGAATTAGTGTTCAAGGTTCGTCACATGATGATCACCAACGTAAAGGGTGAATTTAGAAAATTTGATGCAAGCATTGTATCGGATGGAGCAGATTTTACAAAGTCCTCTATCGATGTAACCATTGATGCAGCTTCAATTTTTACTAATGAAGACAAACGTGACGGCCACTTGAAGAGCGCAGATTTCTTTGATGTAGAAAACTATCCAACTCTTTCATTCCAGGGTAAGTCATTTAAAAAAGAAGATGATGATGAGTACAAACTCACCGGCATTCTTACCATTAAGGGTGTGAGTAAAGAAGTGGAACTCGATGTAGAGTTTGGTGGTATCAACAAAGACCCTTGGGGTAACGAAAAGGCAGGATTCTCAGTGGAAGGAAAAATCAATCGCAAAGATTTTGGTCTGAACTGGAACGCAGCACTGGAAACAGGTGGTGTGTTAGTAAGCGAAGAAGTTAAAATTAGTG
>DPSB01000016.1:0-4345 GCA_003537495.1 Cytophagales bacterium
GAAACAAATTCACACTTCCGAGCGTCTCACGGTCGGTTTTCAGCTTTAAGTCAGCTATTCAAACCAATTATTGGCATTTTAATGAACTGATTGATTGAAAAACCGTGTTTATTGCAACCTCAAAATGGTTTTATCCCGTTAAACCCACATGCTAACTATTCGCCTTATTTATGAAAGCCTGGGCTTTGCCTGGCGGGCTCTCAAATCCAACATCTTACGAACGGTACTATCGCTGCTTGGTGTAACAATTGGTATTTTTTCGATTATAGCCGTTCTTACCCTGGTCGATTCTTTAGAGAAAAACATTCGCGACAGCTTTAATTTTTTGGGTAGCGATGTGATCTATGTAGGCAAATGGCCCTTTACAGGTGGTAACGGCCGCGATTGGTGGAAGGAATACCTGATGCGCCCCAATGTGAGTTATGCAGAGTATAAATTTCTGAAAGCCAATCTGAAAACGGCACAAACTGTTTCCATATTTGCTGATGTAGGCGGCATTACGGTGAAGAGTGGAAATAGTGGTGTAAGCCAGATAACACTTAAAGGAGCTGATCTGGATTACGATAAAATTTTTGAAATTAATATTGAGAATGGCCGATACCTGACTAACGATGAGATCGAGGCAGGAAGAAATGTGGTGATTATTGGAAATGAAGTTGCGAAAGCACTCTTTCCAAATCAGGACACGCCTATTGGCTCAACGGTAAAAATCAAAAACCTGAAGTTTAACGTGGTTGGCGTAACCAAGCGCGAAGGCGAAAGTTTTCTGGGTACCCCCAGTAATGATTACAGTGTAATTATCCCTTACGATGCTTTCCGGAAACTGTATCAAACCGGTACCGGCCGCTGGAACGAGTTAGGTTCTGATATTGGGTTAAAAGGTTTTAGCACCGATATTGGTCTAGTTGAAATGGAGAATGATACGCGGGGTTTACTTCGCGTGAAGCGTGGATTGAAGCCGATTCAAAAAGATAATTTTTCGCTTAATCGGCCAGAGGCTGTAGCCAACATGATTAGCGGGGTATTTGATGTGTTGAGTATTGCCGGTTGGGTAATTGGTGGATTCTCTATGTTGGTGGGTGGATTTGGAATTGCCAACATTATGTTTGTTTCGGTAAAAGAACGCACCAGTATTATTGGGCTTCAGAAATCGCTTGGCGCGAAGAATTACTTTATTCTCTTCCAGTTTCTGTTTGAATCAATATTCTTAAGCTTGATTGGCGGACTCTCCGGTTTATTTTTGGTGTGGCTGCTTACCCTCGCACCATTTGGAAGTTTGCAGGTGGTACTTTCAATCAACAATATAGTTTTAGGCTTAGGTGTATCGTCAATTATAGGGTTGATTGCTGGTATTGTGCCTGCGGCTATGGCAGCGCGATTAGATCCTGTAGTTGCAATCAGGGCTGCTTAGTCAATTTCGGGTTTAAAATTCAAGATTTAGAATAACACCTTCTAAATCTTGAATTTTAAACCCGAAATCATGAATTATTCCACTTCTTCTTTCACCTCAGCTCCACTCGAAATCTGTTCTTTAATTTTCTTTTCGAGTTCGTCTGCTAGTTCGGGATTATCTTCAATCAGTTGTTTTACAGAATCTCTGCCCTGGCCAAGTTTGTTGCCATTGTACGAGAACCACGAACCTGCTTTCTGAATTACGTTCAGTTCAACACCCAAGTCCACAATCTCGCCCGATTTAGAAATACCACGGCCATACATAATATCAAACTCTACCACTTTAAATGGTGGGGCTACTTTGTTCTTAACCACTTTTACTTTTACGCGGTTACCGGTAATATCATCAGCCGATTCTTTGATCTGCCCGATTCTACGAATATCCAATCGCACCGAAGCATAAAACTTAAGTGCATTACCACCGGTAGTAGTTTCCGGGTTACCGAACATAATGCCGATTTTTTCGCGCAACTGGTTAATGAAAACACAAGCACAACCGGTTTTACTAATGGTACCTGTAAGTTTTCGTAAAGCCTGCGACATTAAACGGGCTTGCAAGCCCATTTTACTTTCACCCATTTCGCCTTCCAGTTCAGCTTTTGGCACAAGTGCGGCTACTGAGTCAATAACAATAATATCTATCGCTCCTGAGCGAATCAGGTGTTCGGCAATTTCAAGTGCTTGCTCACCATTATCGGGTTGCGAGATCAATAAGTTTTCTGTGTCAATGCCAAGTTTTTCAGCATAGGTTTTGTCAAAGGCGTGTTCGGCATCAATAAAGGCAGCAAGTCCGCCTCTCTTTTGAGCCTCGGCTATGGCGTGCATGGTTAACGTTGTTTTACCTGACGATTCCGGCCCGTAAATCTCCGTAACCCGGCCCCGCGGAAGACCACCAATACCCAAAGCAATGTCAAGACCCAACGAACCCGTAGAGATGGCCGCTATATCCGTAACCTTGCTGTCGTTCAGTTTCATTACGGTTCCTTTTCCGTAAGTCTTTTCCAGTTTATCGATGGTTAACTGGAGTGCCTTTAGCTTTTCTTTTGCGTCACTTTTTACTTCGCTCATATAAATTAATCGTTTTGTTTTCGAGTTAAACCGGGGCTGAAATTACTACTATTTATAGTATTGACAATAAATTTAGCTAATATTTTTAGTATTCTGTAAATCAGCTAATATTCTTTAAAAGTAAAGGTTTTGGTATCAGTGCACCTTAATTTGCCACATAGTTTATGGTAAAAAAATTCTTTTGGGGACTTGGCCTTTTATTGCTGGTGGTACTGGTGTGGAACTGGCAACTGGTTGTTTATGGGGTACGCCAAGGCTACGGGCAGGTTAATATGGTATGGAAGGCGAAACCTATCGAAGAGTTTTTAACCAATCCTGATTTTCCAGATTCCTTGAAAGCAAAGTTGCGACTCATTCAGGAAATCAGGCAATATGCAATCGACTCGCTGGGTCTAAAAGACACTGATAACTATAAAACTTTATTCGATCAAAAGGGCGAAGAGATTATGTGGGTAGTACAAGCCTGCGAACCCTTTCAGTTAAAGGCGAAACTGTGGGAGTTTCCTGTTGTGGGCACGGTTCCTTACAAAGGTTTTTTTGAAAAACAGAAAGCACTTGACGAGCGTATCAAACTGGAAGCCGATGGGTATGATGTGAGCATCCGCAATCCGGGGGGCTGGTCCACACTGGGTTGGTTTACCGACCCGATTTTAAGTGGCATGTTAAAACGCAATGAAGGCGATCTGGCCAGCCTCATCATTCACGAAATGGTACACGCTACTATTTTTGTAAAGGGCGATGTTGATTTTAATGAGAATCTTGCATCATTTATCGGAGATACTTCGGCCTATTATTTTCTCGCATCAAAATATGGAACCACGTCAGCAGAGTTTACGCAATACTGGCAGGAAGACCAGGACTATCGCAGGTATAGCAAACATATTTTAAGAGGCACACGCGCGCTGGATAGTTTGTACCAGAGTTTTAGTGATACCGCTTCTGTGGCAACCAAAAAACAAGCGAAGAAAAGTATGATTGAAAAAATCATGGCCACGGCCGATACCTTACCGCTTTACACTCCGCGAAAAACTTCAGGACGCCTGCCGAACAATACTTACTTTATGTCCTACCATTTGTATCAGGCAAAACAAAATGCATTTCGTTTGGAATTAGATAATGAGTTTGATGGCGATCTGAGAAAGTACCTGCAACACCTTACGCAGAAGCATCCGTTCCTCTAATGTAAAGCCAACCTATCCTGCTCATTAAGGAATTGTTAAGGAGATAATACTGGTTTTTAATTGGCTTAATTTGTATCTACTTTTATTGCGAAATAATTGATAAAACTATGGGTAATAAACCAACGCAAAAGGTGCTGGTAGTGGACGATGAAGAACCCATTCTTGAGTTGTTGAAATACAATCTCGAAAAGCAAGGTTATGATGTACGCACAGCTGCCGATGGCCATCAGGCTGTAGAGCAAGCTAAAAAATTTCACCCCGATCTTGTACTGCTCGATATTATGATGCCCAAGATGGATGGCGTGGAGGCGTGTAGGCAAATCAGAGCAATGCCTGAAATGGTTAACACCTTCATCGTTTTTCTAACGGCCCGTGCCGAAGAATATTCCGAAGTAGCCGCGTTTGATGTGGGCGCTGACGATTACATCTTAAAGCCTATAAAACCACGTGCGTTAATGAGTCGCATCAGCGCACTCTTTCGCAGAGATTCCAAAAAGAAAAATACCTCGGCTCAAATTAAAATTGGCGATCTGGTAATTGATCGTACCAGTTATACTATCCAGATAAAAGGCAAAGAGGTTAGCCTTCCTAAAAAAGAATTTGAATTGCTGTTTTTTCTGGCACAAAATCCAAATAAGGTTTTC
>DPSB01000016.1:4575-5858 GCA_003537495.1 Cytophagales bacterium
TGTTTTTTCTGGCGCAAAACCCAAACAAAGTTTTCAGCCGCGATGATTTATTGCAGAACATCTGGGGTTCGGATGTGTATGTGCTGGCCCGCACGGTTGATGTTCACATCCGTAAAGTGCGCGAAAAGATAGGAGATGATTATATTACCACTGTAAAAGGAGTGGGGTATAAGTTCAATCTCGGTTAATGCATGGTTTATAGCGCCCGCACGTTGGCCTTGTTGCTGGCTATTTCGGTGGCCATTGTTACAGCATTGTTTCTTTCGCTTGTTGATAGCGTAGGTCGCGAGGCCTTGCTCGTGGCTGCGGTTATCAGTTTCTCGGCTTCGTACCTGCTTATATTTGTGGTGCTGGAGTTTTTGGTCTTTCGCGAGATCAACAAGATTTATAAAATCATGGAGAAGCTGCGCAAGAAAGAACTGGCCAACATCGCCAAACAAAAATCCGGGCCACTTAATCCGTTTCAAAAAATTAATGAAGAGATCCACAACTTTGCCACGCTGAAGCAGAAAGAGATTGATGAATTAAAAAAACTTGAAGCCTTCCGTAAAGAATTTATTGCTGATGTTTCGCACGAATTGAAAACACCCATTTTTGCTGCGCAGGGGTTTGTACACACGTTGCTGGATGGTGCCGTTAACGATAAAAATGTGCGCACCAAATTTCTAAAGAAGGCCGCCAAAAGTCTTGATGGGTTGGATATACTGGTTCAGGATCTGCTCACGCTTTCGCAGATAGAAACAGGCGATATTAAAATGAAGTTCGAGAACATCGATCTGAACAGATTGTGTTCTGAAGTGGTGGACCAGTTTGAGGAGAAAGCCGAAAAGAAAAACATCAAACTGAAACTACTTACCGACAATCATAAAATTCAGGTGTATGCCGACTGGCAGCGTATTACGCAAGTAATAACCAATCTGGTTTCAAACGCCATTAATTATACACCCGAAGGTGGCGAAGTTTCCATCACCTTCGATATCGGCAAAAAGAACATTACCACTTTTGTTACCGATACAGGCGAGGGCATACCCACGCAGCATTTCAGTCGCATCTTCGAAAGGTTTTATCGCGTAGATAAAAGTCGCAGTCGCGAAAAGGGAGGAACGGGCCTGGGGCTTGCCATTGTGAAACACATTCTGGAAGGCCATAGTAGTAAAGCCGAAGTGCAAAGCACAGTGGGTAAAGGCTCGGTTTTCAGTTTTAAACTTCCCCGCGCACGGCACGATCATTCAGAATCGAACGAGGCGTAGTAACTTGCGCCCGTGAAAAGTTCAAAATTCAGA
>DPSB01000124.1 GCA_003537495.1 Cytophagales bacterium
CGTCCTCGTCTGCACAAGCTACCAGACTCAATACCACAAGCCACCCAAACAGGTTCTTCATACTTTTTTATTGATGCATGTGATCGAACACAAAAGCATTAACATAATTATTAGCAATAGTTTCTCCGCATGTAGGAGAGTGACATGGAGCAGTGGTTGAAAAATCTACCACGGTACCACCTTCAAAAAACTTTTTGATATCCACAATCACATGAATCTCTGGTTCTGAAGTTGCACTTACGTGAGCCTCATCACCACCGAACGTGATGGATTTTACCCGTACATTGTTTTTCAGGTTAGGATTAGCTACATCTGTTTTGTAGCCACCAACATGGAATAAAATCAAATCATCTTCTTCAGTTGATTCTGGGGATGTACCTTCTAATTGAGCAAAGATGTAACCCGCATTCCAACTCCAAAAAAGATTGTTGGCAGGATCAAGCGCACCGGTTTGCGCACCTTGCGATACGCGATTTGCATCAACACCAATAGTAAACTCAGCACCGATATAATGATCGGCCGGTACATCCTCCAGTGTAATAGTAGTAGAGGCTGCATTTGAATCATCAATCAGGTAATACCCTTTCGACCCGTCTTCACTCATCGGATCTTCGTAGAATGTTCCATCCTGCCGCTTTAGTTTAACGTTGCTGATATAGTACCGTAACACATCCACTGAGAAATCCTGATCCAGCGAGTTTTGGTAAACTCCAGTACCTAATACAAGGTTTTGAGTACCCGCGTAGGCATCAAACTCAATAGCAAGACTGCCCGTTTCAGGAGCGGCATCATCTTCTGAACAGGAAGTAAAAAATACGGTCATAGCGACCATGATTAACATGGAAATTAATTTTTTCATAAAAGATTAAATGGTTAAAGAAATAAATTGAAAAGAAGTGAGTACAGACGTGTAATCAGTACCAATGTGCATGCACACCGGTGTCTGCACTCACTTTGTCTTAAATAAACTGTTGCGATGCCCTAGCAGGGCGGATGAAAAATAGAAAGAGAAGGTGGTGTAAATGTGCGATTAATTACAGCCGATTGTTTTTCTACAGCCGTAATTATCCGGTCGGAATTAAGGGTAACTTCTGACTGAGAATAGAATAAATGAATTTCGTGTGCAGTTAAAGCTACTGGTGGTAAAGAGTCTGTAGTGGTGTCATTCGATTCAAAATGTAAACCCGACCCAAAATCGTAATCGCTATTACACATCGCAATCGGCACTTCAGCAATCATACCTAAAGTATAGCCTATTTCGTGGCGTTGCTGGTAGAGATAAGACAAAACGCCCAATCTGCTGGCGCTGTGTAGCACCATGCTGAAAAGAATCATCGTTATTGCCAATCGCTTCAACACGGAGCAAATGTAATGCAGGGTAAATTACCAATCAACTGAATTATTTCAGTTTTAATCAGCCCATTAAAACAACTCATTAGTCAACTCCATATTAATAATAGCCCCGGCTTTATTTCCAGCTGCAATTGCCATGGCCACCGAGCGTATCATTGTACAATTATCTCCAGCAGCATAAATGCCAGCCACCGTAGTATTTTGCATTTCATCCACTTGCAAAAATCCATGTTCAGTTAGTTTGCACCCCAACTTTTCAGGAATGGTACAATGCTGTGTGGAGTTTGGCTTTACAAACAATGCATCAACGCTAACACGCTCTCCATTTTTAATTATCAATTGTTTAATATGATCTTGTTCATGCATGGCTTCCGCAAGTTTATCTTCCACAACCATAATATTTCGGTTTGCCAGCTTTGCAGTTTGTTCATCTGTTAAGGTTGACTTACCATTTGTGTAAACAGTAACATTTTTGCTTAGGTTATAAACCAGCTTAGTTATATGAAAGGCATGTTCTCCGTTAGATACTACACCAATCTGTTTATTGCGTACTTCGTAACCATGACAATATGGGCAGTGAATAACAGAAATTCCCCAACAAGCCTCAAACCCTTTTACTTCGTGTGTATCTTTTAGTCCGGTAGCAAAAAGTAATTTCTTTGCCTGAAAGATTTTTCCACTTTTCGTGTTCACTTCAAAGTTTCCATTCTCGCCTTTTCCTTCAATGGCTTCATCCAAAACAAACTGTACCGTTTTGTAAACTTCTACTTGCTTTCTGGCTTGTGCCAAAATGTTTGCAGGTGTAGCACCATCGTGTGTAATAAAATTATGAGAGAGTGGCGTTTGTTTGTTGCAAGGGTTGCCTGCATCAATAACCAATACATTTCGCAACGAACGGCCCAAGGCCATGGCAGCGGATAATCCGGCATAGCTACCACCAATTATAATAACATCGTATCTACTCATATCTTAAAACTGTTTCAGATAACTTATTTTACAAATAGTAGATTGATTTCGTTCCAACGAAGTGGTAAAATTAGTTTCATTAAATACCAGGTACAGAAAACTTAATGGAGCAAACTGCCAGCTACCGCGCACATTCCACCTCCCTTGATCATTAAACGAATTGTATTGATAAAAAACCGAGGCCTGAATGTTGGCATCCCATGCTAACCGTAATCCACCTGTTAGCAATGAGGTATATTGGTTTCGCAATTCACTTCCTACTGCAGCAAAGTCGTTGTATTCATAATTAAAAGTTATTGCAATGTTGGGAATGGGTGCAATGCGCGCACCAACGTTAGTAGTAGCAAGTTTGCCATTATAATAATCGCCAAACTCATAACTACCATTCATGGCAATTTTTTTCGATTGATCCGTTCGATAGTTTAAGCGATGGCGTGTGTAATAATAAGTTGCTTGCGCGATAGGAATTCCAAGAATATTGAAATTAAAATTGATGTTTTGCCAGGTAGGTGTGATGGCATACTCGAAGAAACTACCATCCTGAAAAATGGTATAGATTGGAAATAAGTATAAATCTGTCTGTTGAAAGGAAAGATCATTTGCATCGTGATAGTAATTCACGAAAAATCCAGGATCGAACCTGCGTATAAATTTCCATTTCTTGGGTCGCCAGATAAAGTACCCGCCCGGGTTATGATGAATAGTATTCTGTGCAAACACAAAGCCCATGCCCGGTACATACTTCTCGCTTACAACTTTGCTAACCCATCCATAATACCATTTCGGTAAAAATCGGCCAGCATAAAAACTCCCGGCAAAACCTAATGAGTCGTTCGTGTTATCGCGCGAAGCAGAAGCCAGATATTGAATTGTCCAGGTATCATCTGGCCGGATAAATCCATCCACGGTAACAGTGGTATTCTGCTGTTGCAGAAATCCTTTTCCCGGATCGGATTCATCTAACCGATGGGTAATCATGGCTCCCATGTTATTTTGCTTTCCATAATTTTTAAGGTACCGCATCACACCAAAATTAGCGGCACCTTGAAAATCGGTGGCACGCTGTCGTACATACATCCCAGCCCATGTTCTTTTCTGGGCGCGATCGGTGAAGCGAAGTCCGGCATCAATTGGTACCGAACCTGCATTAAATTGTGAATTGGCTAAACCAATGGTTCTACTAAAAAAAGGATTAATGCCTTCTATGTTGGCTCCGGCATACACACCAGAGTTTTCCAGAAAGAATTGCCTGCGTTCAGGGAAGAACACATTGAAGCGTGTAAGGTTGTTCACGGCTCTATCTACATCAGCTTGTGCAAAATCTGTATTGAACGTAACATCCAGCACACTATGCGGTGTAATGGCCCACTTGATTTCACCTCCTGCTTTCCACTCGGTACGTTCGGTTATTTGTTCTGTAGGACTTGTACTCTTATTGTATTGAACCAACCCATAAGGTTGTATACGAATGTTGGCAGAGGGCGGTGGCAATACAAGTCCTTTCATTTGTGCGGCATACGTCATGCGGTAAGGCGAATAAGCCTGCGGTATTTGCGGATAGGCTGTTACTTCATAATCTCTGCGGGCCATGCGCGCAAAGGTTACACCCCACGATGCCGAATCCGTTTGTCTATCATAGCGCAACGACTTAAACGGAATGGCAAACTCAGCATAGTACCCGCTATCGGTAACATGCGTACGCACACGCCATAACGCATCCCAGTCGCTGTCACGGTTGGTATCATCAAATGCTTGCAAGTCGCGTTGCGTACCTAACGGAGTTGTTTGGAAGGAAGTACAATACCGTTTTAGATTTTGCGGATCGAGCTGAAGATAGAATACATCGTTATCGCCATAAATAAAATCTCTGCGATAATCCTGCACCCGAATACCTTTACGACCGACACTATCTTTACAAAATACACCAAAGTATAAATTCCGTTTGTCGAACAGCACCCGCACTTCAGTTTCATACAAATACTTGCCACCCTGTCGTGGTTCCATTCGAAAGAAATCTTTTACCACTTCGGCCAATTGCCAGGATGATTCTGAAAGTTTACCATCCAGCGTTATGCTTTCGAAAGTTGGTGTAGCCCGAAATGATGGAGCGATAGCGGGCGGATCGAAATTTGTTTGGGCTGTTAACATTACCCCGTTATTCAATAATATGAATAACAAAAACCATTTGAAGATAGCTTAATACTGGTTACGCGGTAGTAAGCCCTGTATCTACAAAACGCCTGTGCACAAGTAAACTCCCGCTTAAAGCAATAGCAACAAATACCAACATGCCGATAAAATCAGTAATAAAATGTGTGCTTACATCTGTTACGGTATAAGTGTGCTGCGGAAGACTTTTTAGTGCTTCAGGTTTCATGCTTTCATTTCTAAACATGCGGGGTATAAAAAAACTACGCCACGCTTCCGAAAATGTTACTACTTGTTTTCTGAAAGCCTGATAATGAGCTGTTGATGTGCCGGCCAATTCATTGAAACTATTTTGGAGTAATACAGCTGGCGATAGCACACGCCATTGGCTAACCCATTGTTGCTGTTCTTCGAGGGCTTCATCATACACTGATACTACGGGCTCTACGGCAGCCTGAATAACTTCTACAGAGGCAAAGTACTTCAACCAGAAACTATATTGATTTTTTGAAGTACTATCCTTACTGGCTAGTTCAGGATGATCGCGCAGGTATCCATCCAGTAATTCGCTTGCTTTTTTATTGCTCTCAGCCTCAGCCACACGGTACTCATGTATCATATTTATACGCGAAGGAACCGGGTACAAGGTGTTTGCGCTTTGCGAAATAAAAGATGGAATCAGTAATACAAGTACTACCCACACAGACACTAACGCAATGGCGTTAGTACCCGAAGAAGCTCCAAAAAGATTAACCAGAAAGGCCACCGAAAACCAAAAGAAAGTATAGGCCAATACCAACAGCAATAGTTTACCAACTTCACCCCCTATGGCTGCATCTGCAAATAGTAAACTGATTACGATTGAAGTTACGATGATAGCTGCCAACACCACAAAGCGTACTACTAATTTGCCGAATAACCATTTGTACAGTGAGATGGGTTGCGAAATTGTTAAACGCAACACACCCGATTCCTTGTCGGCCGATAACAGATTGTAACTAAAAGCCAATACCAGCAAAGGCAATAGATAAATACAAACAAATGCCAGATCGAACGAGCCAAACATGAGCTGTACCGGATTTGATAATTCCGAAAAGCCTAATGCATTTGCTTCGCCATACAATTTTGGTTTTACTGTGTGAGTATATAAATCGCTTTGTCCTGTCGAAATCAATGCCAACGGCTGTGCATCCATTGCTACAACACGCCCAGCCCGTTGCCCATATACGCTTAACGAGCGTGGATCAAGCCACGGCTCTGGTGCTGTCTTCAATCCTCGGCTGAGTGAGTCAATATCATTTGCATACTTTAGTTCTGCCAGTTGTGCTTCTTCTTTTACTTTCGTGATAGAAGTTTTTCGTTCAATCACTTTTTCCTGTCCATTGAGTACGGCAAAAAGCGTAACACAAAAGAACAAGATAAAAAGTATGGTGATCCAACGATCGCGAAGCAGCAAAATCCATTCATAACGAGCAGGTGTAAACATGGTGAGGTAAGTTTAATTGACTTTAATTTTTGAAACCGCGATGTAGAGCAAACCGAATGATACCACGAGCCACGCCATCAGGGTAGCGAAGTTGCTTTGGTTAGCAGCTATTACTGCGGTATAAGCCGGAGGTTGATATTCAAATCCTGGCACAGACTCCCAGAGTTTTTCATCGGCCAGGTAATCCCAATCGCCTGTCTTGGAATTATCTACCATATCACCATTCATTTTACCCACCAACATAATCCGGTAACGTTCGGCTGCATCGGCAAAATTCCAGTGCGAAGCATAATCCGTTCTGCATATTGCCATCGATAAAAATCGGGTAGGCAAGAATGGCGAAAGCACTGCCGTTGCACGATACACTCGTGTCTGATTTTCGTAGGTTTCCTTCAGATAATTGTAATGTTTAAAATAAATTTCAGCATCGTGTTCTTCGCCCTGCTGCATCAGGTAGCCATCCCAGTTAAACGGAAGTTGCGATACATTTTCAACGCCATGCTTAGCCAGGGTTTCAGCTTCCAGTTTTTTTTCCGCTGCACTCCAGGGGTCATGCCCGTCTAATCCATTTTTTTTATCGGCTGCAACCTGAGCTTCAAACGCTGTTTGTGTTGGATATGGATAAAATTCTTCTGCTAAGGCTGCTGTAATTTTTGGCATCGCCAGACTTGAAACAATCCAAATCGAAAGCAATACAACAAAAGCAATACTTGATTTTCGGATAGTAGAAGAGATAAGCAGTGTGATGTTTGTGAATACCGCATAGTAAAGCAGGTAGATGATGAATAAAAAAGTGAGTGCACCAATGCTGAACTGACCAAAATTACTGATGCCCGAAAGTAGCAGTGCGGCTAACACGTAAACCGGCAACACAAGTAACACGATGGGTAAAAACAAGCCTAACCATTTGCCTGTTACCAATATAATAGGACTAATGCCCTGGCTTAACAGCAACCGAAGTGTGCCGCTTTCACGCTCGCGACTTATGGAATTAAATCCCAACAATATTATCAGCAAAGGAATCAGAAACACGAGTACAAAATCTGGAGTAAGGTCGCCAAAGCGCGACAACGCAGTTTGATCTTGTGCGGCCATGTATTGTGCATCGCTGCGTCTGTGTGCTTCCAAAAAAATACTTACGCCAGAATATTTATCCACGCCATTGTCAATCAGCGCTAATGGATATTTGGGTTTGAAAGCATACGTGCCATAATGCGCAGCTGAGTGTGGATTCTTTTGGCCTTGACCAGTCCATTCGTTGCGGGCATTTTTTCGCGCAGTTTCGTGCTGCTCGTTTACAAACTCATAATAATTTTTGCTTACTAAAACGGAAGCGATGAGTAGCAAAAGAATAAT
>DPSB01000020.1 GCA_003537495.1 Cytophagales bacterium
TCGGTATTTTTTACCTACACGCAGTACATCGAACGAAAGGCCCTTCATAATTCTTCTTCGCGTTCCAGCATCAAGATAGAAACCTGCGGTACAATAAAATATTTTTGCCCTTCGTAGATTACTTCAATCGCACCCTTCTGCAAGAATATGGCGAGGTCGCCTTCTTGTGCTTGCAACGGCAAATACTTTACCTGATCTTCCTTACCTTTCCACACATCATCTTCATCGGCTGGCATAGGTAATGGATAGCCAGGCCCAACTTTCAGAATATAGCCTTTTTGAATTTTTTCTTTCTCCTGCACACTTGGTGGTAAGTACAATCCACTTTCTGTTTTGTCCGATTCCTTGGCTGGGCGAATCAGCACCCGATCGCCTACTACAATAAGTTTTTTCAGTTTGTTATCGGCTGTAATTTTTATTGACATACTTAGTTTTTTCGGGTTGCCTTGAAAGGAAAACTCATGCCGCTGGTGGTCATGGTTCCGGTAATTTCATTAGTAGCAAATAAACCATCAAACAAGATCAACGCACCGGAGTAATCAAATTCGCCCGACATCTTGAGTGTTTCTTTGTTGAATACAAACTTATCAATGGGAAGTTCTGCTCCATCGCTTATCAATTTTGCAGTAAGCACTTTATCTACTTCTGTAATAATCATTACACCTTTAAAATCTCCTTGCGGAGTACCTGTAATGGTGTAATCCCAACTGCCTGTGGGCGCTGGGGCTTTACTGGTAGTTTTTGAAGCTACGCAAGCCGTGAAGGCAAGCGCAATAAAAATAACGATAGTATAATTTTTCATAATCAGATGGTTTATTCAAACAGATCTTGCTGACTTTTATCAGGTTCAGTAGTAAAGTAAAGCGGTAGTTTATTTATTTCCTTCATCAGCAAATTATCCTGCATATCAATTCCTTTTTGCTGCGCTTCACCTTGAATTTTCTCAGCATCAGCCTCCAACTCTTTTGTGCTGATTTGTTTTTCGCGTTTTTCTTGTGGCGGATTAAGTTTTTCAGATCGTTCAAACTCAGCAACCTTTTCCAAAAAATCTTTTGATAAATCTGCTTCGGTGCGATACACCAACTCAAAAAACTGCTTGGCAAAGAATCCATCAATCTGAATTCTGCGCTTGCTCAGGTGTACAAACTTGCCAATTACGCGACAAATATTTTCGCGTTCTTCCGGGCTCATCTGCTCGGCAAACTCATATTCTTCAATTCGTCTCAGCGTAAGCAACATCGGCTCCAACGAATCGCGCGCAATTACATAAACAGTATAATCACTTAATCGGTATTCAAAAGTTTCCAGATACTCTAACGTGTTGGTGGGCACAACCAGAAAAACTTCTTTGCGTACATTTTCTTCTTTCACGTATTTCATAGCACCTTCTGCCTGTGCTTTTACATACGAAGGGAAGTTAGACAAGTCATCTCCAGCCGGACTTTTCGCATCGAAGATGATATACTCATCGTTAATCCGTACCGTGTTGTCTGGTTTTCCTTTGAAGGGAACTTTATCTACATACTCAATTCCATGCCGGTGGCAGATGGCGCGCATCCGGTTTTTTACATTCTCTTCATGCTTAAGCCAGGTTTCTTTCAGTTTGCGAATGCGAAGAATCTCGGCTTGGTTTTTTATAAGTTGTTCTTGCTCACGGTCGTCCTGAATTTTGCGTTGAATCTCGCGCAATGAGGCCATAGCATTAGAATATTCCTGCCTGCGAAACTCATCTTCCTTTTTCAGTTTGCTGTTCTCTTCTTTTAACTCCTGATTATACTTATCCTGCGTTTCCAGTTTTTGTTTTGAACCATTTAGTTCGTTGGCAAGTTCCTGCCCACGTTTCAGGTATTGATGGTTAAGAGTTTCGAGTGTTACATTTTTATCCTGAAGTTCTTTCAGTTTTTCAGTTTGATGGTGCTGCGAAGTTTTGATTACTTCCAGTTCGGTGCTAACCCGGTTAAATCCATCCTGCACATTTTTCAAGGCAACTTTCTCTACCGATAAAGTATTTTCCAGTCGGGTGTTTTCTGCTTTTATAGCGTTGGCAGTAGCGCTTAGTTTTTGCAACTCGCCATTAGCTTCAACCAATTGCGATTTTATTTGTCCCCAGCCAAAAAGCCGGTTCCATAAACTGAGCGATTTAAGGGAATCAAAAAGTCTTCGGGTATTATCCAGAAAAAAATCCATGGCAGATTAAAAAGTGTTACCAAAGGTAGTGCATTCAAAGTAGCACACAAAACATAAAACTCGCGGCTTTAAAATGTTTAACTTTACCAAGCTAAAACTAATCTTATGGTAACCACTGTTACATCCAGCCACGAGGCGATTGATCTGGAAGAAAAATATGGCGCACATAATTACCACCCGCTGCCGGTAGTACTTAACCGGGGCGAAGGTGTTTTTTTGTGGGATGTAGAAGGCAAACGGTATTACGATTTTCTTTCGGCTTATAGTGCCGTTAATCAAGGGCATTGCCATCCGCAAATTATTAATGCATTAATCGAACAAGCAAAAGAACTTACGCTCACTTCGCGTGCTTTTTATAACGACAAATTAGGTGTGGCTGAAAAATTTGTATGTGATACGTTTGGATACGATAAGGCCTTGTTTATGAACAGCGGGGCCGAGGCAAACGAAACAGCAATTAAGCTGGCCCGCAAGTGGGGTTACACCAAAAAAGGCATTGAAGATAACAAAGCTGTTATTGTGGCTGCGAAAAAGAATTTTCACGGACGCACCACCAGCATTATTTCTGCTTCTACCGACTCCTCTGCCCGCAAAAACTTTGGACCGTTTATGCCGGGCTTTGAAATTATTGACTACGATGATGTAGCGGCCTTAAAGAAAGCATTGGCCAATCCAAATGTGTGCGGGTTATGGATTGAACCCATACAAGGTGAAGCCGGGGTATATGTTCCGCAGCCCGGTTATTTAAAAACAGCAGCCGATTTATGTAGACAGCACAACGTGTTGTTGATGATGGATGAAATTCAAACTGGAATTGCACGCACGGGTAAAATGCTGGCCAGCGATCACGAGGGCGTGCATGCCGATATTCTTATTTTAGGAAAGGCATTGTCTGGTGGCG
>DPSB01000225.1 GCA_003537495.1 Cytophagales bacterium
ATTGGCTGGGGATCTGATTGACAGGAAGACCGATCAGAAGATAAATGTTGGTAAAGTGGATATTGTGTATAAACCAGATCGCACTGTTAAGTACACGTTACCCGTAACTACAGGTAAGTATCAGCAAAACATTGCCGGGTTAGGTTGGTATTTGTTTACCGCTTCCGCGGAGGGGTATCTGAACGCTACTGATAGTGTGCAAGTTGAAAGCGAAGAAATTACACCGGTAATTAGAAATTTATTTCTCGCTCCAATCGAAGTCGGGCTAACCGTTCGGCTGAAAAATATCTACTTCGATTATGATAAAACTACTTTAAAGTCAGAATCGTTTGTGGAGTTAAATAAGGTTGTTGATTTTCTAAAACAAAATCCATCCATATCAATTGAAATCTCCGGCCATACCGATAGCCGCGGCTCTGATACCTACAATGAAAATCTTTCGCAAGGTCGCTCGCAGTCAGTGGTTGATTACCTCATTAGCCAGGGAATAGATTCATCCAGATTGGAAGCGCATGGCTATGGCGAATCGCGCCCGATCGATACCAACAATACGGAAGCGGGTATGGCGAATAATAGAAGGGTGGAGTTTACGGTACTGAAGATTTAAGATTCAAGATTTAAAATTGTGATTCAACTATCATAATTCGAAATCTTGAATTTTGAATTATGAATGATCTTTAGTCAATTGATTCAAACTCCCTTTTACAATCCTCACACCGATACACTTTCTTAACGGGTAAAAACAACCCCATCAAAATTTCAGAGATCACGTAAGTAGTAATGCTTTTGCGACTGGGTTCATACACAATATCAGTTGACCGGCACACCGGACAAACCCGAACAATCGCAATTTCATCTTTCAGAATTTCTTTTACCTGCGCTTTGTCTTTCTCAAAAATATGAAGACGGATTCCAGGAAACACTTCATTGCGGATAGGGTAAAGGCCAACAAAATTTTCATCCGTCAAAAAACAAGGAATGCCAAACGCATCCAGCTTGGTCTTTACCAGGTTGGCGGCCACTACGGTATCGTAAGCATCGAATACAATTATTTTGTCGGCAGATTCTTCCATAAGCAAATATCAATTTAATACTCCTATTGCCCATTGCCTAATACCCGATGCCCTTGTTACCCAATTCCCAGCTCAAAAAAATCTAACTACCTTGTAACATCCTACATAACCCCACCGTCTTGCCCTTGAAACGATGATGCTCGAAGACTTTGAAAACCGGGTGCTGCCAACTAAAAACAAGCTTTTTCGCTTTGCGTTCAGGCTTTTAGGGAGTAGCGAGGAGGCAAAGGATGTAGTGCAGGAAGTGTTGATCAAGGTGTGGAATGGCCGCGAAAATTTAACTGCCATTCAAAATATAGAGGCCTGGTGTATGCGCATTACCAAGAACCTCGCCCTCGATCGCCTTCGCTCGCGCCAACGCAGGGCCACCAACCCATTAGAGGAAGGAGCAGAAATCAGAAACGAAACGTTAACGCCTCATGAGAGGACAGAAATTCATGAGCACATGCAACGAATAACTGAAATGATTGCTGCGTTGCCAGAGAAGCAACGCCAGGTGATACACCTTCGGGATGTGGAGGGGTATAGCTACAACGAGATTTGTGAGATACTGGAACTGGATATGAACCAGGTAAAGGTGAATTTGTTTCGGGCACGAAATGCCGTGCGCGAAAAATTTGTAAAGATTAATGCCTATGGACTATAAGCAAATAGAACAGTTGCTGGAGAAGTATTGGAACTGCGAAACTTCGTTGGAGGAAGAGCGCGTATTGCGCGAATACTTCCGCGGGCAGGTGCCCGAAAACATGAACGAAGTTGCCAATCTGTTCCGGTACTTTGAAAGTCAGCAACAGAAAGAAATCAACAGTCCGGATTTTGATGCACAAGTGAAGCAGCAAATCCGGCAACATCGCCCGAAAGGGAAAATGGTAAACCTGGCTTTTGCCATGCGCATTGCGGCAGGGTTGTTGGTAGTGATGGTGGCTGCCTACTTTGTACGCCTCGAAATCCGAAAGTCGTATTCGGCAGAAGTTGCGGACACGTATTCCGATCCGCAACTGGCATTGGAAGAAACCAAAAAAGCTTTGCTCATGCTTTCGAAAGGTTTTAACAAAGCGCAAAAGGAAGCCGGTAAGTTGAAAGTGTTTAACGAAGCCGAACAAAAAATTCAAGGCAAGGTTTTGGATAGCACATCAGAAACCGAAGGCCAGATTTAAAAAAGTGAACTCAATCAAGTAGAAGTAAAAAAAATTAAAAAATAAAGAGTATGAAAAAGGTAATGGTTGTATTGATGGTGATGACCGCTTCATTTGCGGTACAAGCTCAGGATGCAGTTTCTAAATTCTTCACCAAATACCAGAACGATGAATCGTTTAGCCAGGTGAACATCAGTAGCAAAATGTTTAGTCTGATGGCTAATTTGGATGTAGAGAATGCGGAAGACCAAGAAGTCGTGAACATGATCAGCAAGATTAAAGGCTTGCGTATTCTTGCCAAAGAACAAGCTCGTAATTCACGCGAATTATATAAGGAAGCATTGGGCATGATTCCTCAGAAAGACTTTGAAGAATTGATGACCGTGCGCGATAAGGACAAAGACATGAAATTCTTTATCAAAGAATCGGGTGGTAAAATCAGCGAGTTGGTAATGATTGCTGGTGGCAACGAAGAATTTATGGTGTTGAGCTTGTTTGGAGAGATTGATTTGAAACAAGTTTCTAAAATCAGCAAGAAGATGAACATAGAAGGCTTGGAAAATCTGGAGAATATTAAAGACAAGAAAAATTAATTTCAATTGAATGGATAAAAAGGATGCAGAGCCTGCATCCTTTTTATTTTTATACACGTCTAAGTAATATAATTTCTTAAGACCTCAAATCGCAAATCCCTTCGTATGAAAACAAAATATTTACTCCCTTTACTTTTAGTAGCCGCCTCCTTTGGAGCTTTTGCGCAAAGCCGTAGCTACAATGCACTGAAAGATAATTTCAAGGGTCAGCCCGATGTACACAGCTTTTCAGTAAACGGCTGGTTTGGTCGCATGATTCTGAACATGGCACGTGAAAGCGAAGTGCGCAATGCCATTCAGGATTTGAAACACGTACGGCTTATTACGATTCCCCGCCACGAATTCAATAATCGTAACTTAACCGTAAATGGATTTAAGTCGCTGATGAAACAAGATGGTTTTGAAGATTTAGCTCAGATTAAAGATCAGGGCGATGTAGTTTCTATCTTTGTGCAGGAAGGAAAAACCAAAACCAATAACCGGTATCTGATGTTGATCGAAGAATCTTCCGAAATTGTGGCAATTGAGTTAACCGGTTACATTGACCCTTCTAAATTGGTACCGTCAGAGAATTCAGAAGTTATAATCAACCAGTAGTATGAAATTTTATACAACTCTTTTGTTTGTAGCGGCTGGCTTTTTGGCAGAAGCTCAAACCAAAACTACGCAAGCGCTTGACGAAAAATACGATGGGCTATCGTTGTTTTTCTATCGCAATACCTTGCGCATGCTCAATCAAAATGACGATCCGGCTTTCGATGAACTGATTAAAAACATTGAGAAGATGCGCTTTATGATGATCAACAAAGCAGAATCGAAGTTTACTGATGCTGACTACAAAAAATTACTAGAGGGTTACAAGGGCGAATCGTATGAAGAAATGATGAGCGGCCGTGCAGATGGGCGTGCGTTTACAGTTTACCTGCGCGAATCCAATGGCAATGTAAAAGGCACCGTAATTCTGGCGAAGGACGATGAATCGGTTATGGTGTTGGATATTTTGGGAAAGATTGCGATTAATAAAGTGCCTGAATTTTTTAATGCCATCGACAACAGCACGGATATTGGCGGAAAGATTAAGGACTTTATGAGTGATGACGATAAGAAAGAAGACGAAAAAGAGAATAAGACAGGTAATAACTAATCAACAAGAAATTTGGAAACTGTTTTATCCGTAAACAAGCTCACCAAAAATTTTGGAAAGCTTTGTGCCGTAAATCAACTGGATCTTGAAGTAAAGCGAGGCCAGGTGTTTGGTATGTTAGGCCCTAATGGCAGCGGCAAAACTACTACACTCGGAATGTTAATGGGAGTTGTAAATCCAACCGCAGGAAGTTTTAGTTGGTTTGGTGAACAAGCCACGCACCATACACGGAGAAAAATTGGTGCCGTG
>DPSB01000015.1 GCA_003537495.1 Cytophagales bacterium
GCTGGTTACTTGTTGCTGGTTTTTAGTTAGTTCTTCTTAAATAAAAAATTTGTGTGTTTAAACTGGTTGCTGGCTTCTGGTTACTAGTTTCTGGTTGGTTCTAGCTTGATTATTACTAACTACTAAAGACTAACAACTACCTACTAAACAACTCCCTTCGTACTTGGCAATTGATCGTTGAACGGATCCTTTCGCACCGCCATTTTAATTGCTTTTGCAAACGCTTTAAAGATTGCTTCAATCTTATGATGTTCGTTGGTACCTTCTGCTTTTATATTCAGGTTGCATTTGGATGTGTCCGAAAAGGATTTGAAAAAGTGGTAGAACATTTCGGTAGGCATCTCACCAATTTTTTCGCGTTTAAACTCAGCATCCCACTCTAACCATGGCCGACCACCAAAATCAATGGCTACTTGCGCCAGGCAATCGTCCATCGGTAAACAAAAGCCATAACGCTCGATACCTTTCTTATCGCCCAATGCTTGTAGAAATGCATCGCCTAAAGCAAGAGCAGTATCTTCAATGGTGTGATGTTCATCAATATGTAAATCGCCCTTTACATTTATATCAAGGTCAATAAGTCCATGTCGTGCCAATTGATCTAACATATGATCATAGAAACCTAAACCCGTACTGATTTTTGATTTGCCGGTTCCATTCAGGTTAACGGAAATAGCAATATCAGTTTCTTTTGTTGTTCTGCGAATGCTGGCTTTGCGCGATGGGATTACGGTTTCATAAATTTGTTTCCAATCGGTGGTGGTAAGTACACAGAAGTCGATTAATTCTTTTTCTTCTACTGCTTTGGCTAGTGATCCATCATTGATCAAAATTCCCTTTGCACCAAGATTTTTAGCCAGTTTAATATCGGTAACGCGATCACCAATTACAAATGAGTTAGCCAAATCATATTCATTGCTGAAGTAGGAGGTAAGCATACCTGTACCCGGCTTGCGCGTAGGTTTGTTTTCATGCGGCATAGAACGATCTACGTGAACTGCGCTAAAGTGAATTCCTTCTCCGATAAGGGTATCGACCACCAGGTTCTGAACAGGCCAGAAAGTTTCTTCAGGGAAGGATGCTGTTCCCAAACCATCTTGATTTGTAACCATTACCAGTTCGTAATCTGTTTCGCGGGCAATGCGACCAAGCCACGTAAACACACCCGGAATAAACTTTACTTTACTCAGGCTATCAATCTGCGGATCATCGGCAGGTTCGACAATCAATGTTCCGTCACGGTCAATAAAAAGCACTTTTTTCATAACGCACTAAGTTCGCGAATTAAGATTTGATTTTCTGTTGGTGCTCCAACTGTTATGCGTAAACAATTGTCGCATAAAACTACATTCGAGCGATCGCGTACAATCACTCCGCGTTCAACTAATTTTTTATATACAGCTTCAGCTGCGGAAATTTTTACCAATAGAAAGTTGGCATCGGAAGGATAAACCTGCTGCACAGTTTTAAGCTTTTGGAGTTCAACTTGTAATTTCGATCTTTCTTCAACAATCTGGTGTACCCACTTATTTTTTTCGTTCTCTTTATCCAACGCTTCGCTTGCAACTTTTTGTGAGAGTAAGCTGATATTGTATGGTGGTTTGATCTTATTCAGTACCTGAACAATTTCTTTTGAAGCAAAACAAATTCCTAATCGGATAGCAGCAAGTCCCCAGGCCTTTGATAAAGTCTGAAGTACAACAAGGTTGGGGTAACGATTCAGCAAGGGAACAAAACCATCATAATCTGTGAAGTCAATGTAAGCCTCATCTACAATAACCAAACTTTTAAACTCACTTAATATCTTTTCTATTCGTGCTTGGGTAAGCAAATTGCCGGATGGATTATTCGGACTGCATAAAAAAATCAGTTTAGTGTTTTCATCACACGTAGTTAATGTCTTTTCTACATCTACATCAAACTGATTGGTTAGATTAATGGATTTGATTGCTACGTTATTAATGTTGGCACTTACCGTGTACATACCATAGGTAGGCTGTGGGATAACCACGTTATCAATTCCCGGTTCGCAGAATGCACGAAAAAGTAAATCGATTGGTTCATCGCTGCCATTACCAAGAAAGATATTTTCGGGATTGATTTTTTTAATGATGCCAAGTTTCTTTTTTAGTTCAACCTGATGCGGATCTGGGTAGCGATTGTAACCTGTTTCATAGGGATTTTCATTTGCATCGAGATAGACCGATGCCTGGCCCTGAAATTCATCACGAGCCGATGAATAAGGTTTCAGGTTCAAAACATTTTTTCTAACTAACTTCTGTAAATCGAACATACTTGTTTCTCGTTTCTGGGCACTGGTTTCTTGTTGCTGGTTACTGTTAACTTAGTCTAACCCGTACTGCCTGTGCATGCGCCTTTAATTGTTCTGCTTCTGCCATGGTTTCTACAATTGGGCCAATTACTTGTAAGCCAGCTTTGGTAATTTCTTGTATGGTTATGTACTTGGTAAAACTTTCCAGCGCCACTCCACCAAATGCCTTGGCAAATCCATTAGTGGGTAAAGTGTGGTTAGTACCTGATGCATAATCGCCTGCGGCTTCCGGAGTATAGGCACCTAAAAAGATAGAGCCTGCATTGATTATCTTTTCCTCCAGATCTGCGTTGTTGGTGGTATTGATGATGAGGTGTTCGGGTGCGTAGGCATTCACAAAATCAATCATAGCAGCCTCACTTTCGAATGAAATGGATAAACTATTATTCAATGCTTCCAGTGCCAGTTCTTTTCGCGGAAGCGATACCAATTGATTAGCAACTTCACTTTGAACTTTATCTAAGATTGTTTGTGTAGTGGATACCAACACTACCTGACTATCTATTCCGTGCTCAGCCTGTGATAATAGATCAGCAGCTACAAAAGCTGGATTCGAATTTTCATCTGCAATTACCAAAACTTCGGATGGGCCTGCTGGCATATCAATGGCAATGCCAAGTTGACTTACAATCTGCTTGGCTTTTGTTACGTATTGATTTCCGGGTCCAAAGATTTTACTAACCGATGGAATACGCTCCGTTCCAAATGCCATAGCCGCGATGGCTTGTGCGCCACCCACTTTAAAAATTTTAGTCACACCTGTAAGTTGAGCTGCAAAAAGTATGGCGGGATTAATAACACCTTTTTTGTCGGGTGGTGAGCAAAGTATAACTTCCTTGCAGCCTGCCAAGCGTGCTGGTATGGCTAACATTAACACGGTGGAGAACAAAGGCGCGGTTCCGCCCGGAATATAAATTCCTACTTTTTGAATAGGAGTAGCCTTGCGCCAGCATGTAACGCCCGGCATAGTTTCTATCTTCTCTACGCTTCGCTTTTGTGCAGCATGGAACACTTCAATGTTTTTAGCGGCTGTGAGAATTGCTGCCTTCAGTTCGCCCGATAAGGATTGAACAGCCACAGTAATTTCGGATTCAGTTACCTGTAGATTCTCTAATGTTACTCCGTCAAATTTTTGTGTGAGTTCAAGCACGGCAGCATTGCCCGACTTACGTACCCGCTCCAATATGTTGTTTACATTTCCCTCCAAAAAGTCTAACTCAAGCTGTGGACGCTGGCATAATTCAGGCCACGTGTTGATGGGTGGATTTACAATTCGTTTCATTTTCTGATTGTTTAAAGAATCATTTTTTCGATTGGGATTACGAGAATCCCTTCAGCTCCAAACGATTTCAGTTGTCCGATTTTTTCCCAGAAATCATTTTCATCAACCACAGAATGTAATGATGACCAACCCTCGCGCCCCAGCGGCAAAATGGTAGGGCTCTTCATACCCGGAATCACAGACGTAATTTTTGGAATGGCTTCGTTCGGGCAATTCAGCAAAATATATTTGTTGTTTTTAGCTAACTGCACCGCCTGAATCCGGATCAGCAATTGTTCCATAATACTTTGCTTTATACTTTCCCATTCGGGTGTA
>DPSB01000459.1 GCA_003537495.1 Cytophagales bacterium
TAACCGTTGGGGCTTTTATTCCAATCATTATTGCTGCAGCCACCGGAGCGTTGCTCTCAAAAATTATTTTAGCCGAAGGCATTATTCTTTCCTTTTCGCAACAACAACCTTTCGATTATCACAACCTTCCGTTCTACATAGTGTTGGGAATAATAGCCGGGTTTGTATCGCTCTATTATGCGCGCGCATTAGAAGGCACCGAAAAGTTTTTTGCTGCTCGCAAAAACAATCGTACTAAAATTATTTTAGGTGGACTTGCACTTGCCGTGCTACTCTTATTTTTTCCATCGCTGTTTGGCGAAGGGTACGAGAGTATAAAAATGCTGGCTAACAGCAAACCACTTGATGTAGCAAATGGCAGTATCATTTACCGCTATCTGCACAATGATTTTACTATTTTGATTTTTATTGGTGCGCTCGTTCTAATTAAAGTTCTGGCTGTTGGTTTAACACTGGGCAGCGGAGGCAATGGCGGCAACTTTGGCCCTTCGCTTTTTGTGGGTGCATACCTTGGGTTTGCGTTTGCGCGATTGATTAATCTGAGCGGCCTGGCACAAATACCCGAAACCAATTTTACGCTGGTAGCTATGGCCGGTATTCTAAGTGGTGTATTCTATGCTCCGCTTTGCGCGATATTTTTGATTGCTGAAATAACTGGAGGTTATGATCTGATCATTCCACTTATGATTGTGGCCGCATTGGGATTAACGGTATCGCGATACTTTGAGCCGCTCTCCATGGAAGGCAAAAAACTTTCTAAACTGCTGAACATGACGGTTGATAATCGCGATCAGTTTTTATTAAGTAAACTTAACCTGCAGGATTTATTAGAACATAATTTCTCAGCCATCCGGCCCGAGGATAGCTTGCGTTTGCTGGTACGCGTTATCTCCATATCCAAGCGCAACACCTTTCCGGTTGTAACCCGCGAAGGAGTGCTGGTTGGGTTGGTGCATCTGGATCATGTGCGCGAAATTATTTTCAACAATAAATTATACGATACCACTTTCGTTAAAGATTTAATGATGGAGGCACACGCGGTCGACTTTAATGACAACTTGCCTGCCATTCTCAAAAAATTTGATGAAACCCGCCAATGGAATTTACCGGTGGTAAAAAACAAACAATACCTTGGCTTTCTTTCCAAAGCCCGCATCCTTACCGAGTACCGCGCTGAATTGATGAAAACTATTTAGTTTAGATTGTGATTCGGTTTACAACCAAACTTCAAAAACAAAATAAACCTGGTGGATGGACGTACCTGATTGTACCTGCTACCCAAGCCAAAAAATTAAAGGCTGTTAAAAAATCATTCCGCATTAAAGGAACATTAGATGCATTCGCATTTGAAAAAACTTCGCTATTAGCCATGGGCACTGGCGATTTCTTTTTACCCGTTAATGCAGCCATGCGTAGAGGTACAGGCAAAAAAGCGGGCGATAAAATTACAGTTGCGATAGAAATAGATGCCAGCAAACCCAAACTTTCGCGCGATCTCTTACAATGCCTGAAGGAAGATCCGGATGCTTCAAAATTCTTTAAGACACTATCGCCATACATGCAATACTTTTACAGCACTTGGATTGAAGGTGCCAAATCATCGCACACAAAAACAAGAAGGCTGGTAGCGGTAGTCAATTCATTGGCACAAAAACTAAACTATCAGGAGATGATGGAAGTGTATAAGAATACTATCTTGTAGATTAAGATTTATAAATTATCAACATGCGATTCAAAAACTATGTGGCCATAGTTACCGGTGCCGGGCAAGGCATTGGGCTCGAAATTTGCCGCAGGCTGGCAGCCGAAGGTGCACACGTGGTGCTAAACGATATTGAAGTTGCACTGGCAGAGGAAGCCGCTCAAAAAATCCGACAGGAAAACGGAAGTTGTTTAGCCATGGGTGGCGATTGTGGCGATATGAATTTTATTAAACACCTGGTAAAAGAAACTGAAGCTGCCTTTGGCAAGGTTGATATTTTAATTGCCAATGCCGGCATCACTTTGTTTGGCGATTTTTTTGAATACACACCCGATGACTTCTATAAAGTTATGCGGCTAAACCTGGGTGGAAGTTTTTTTCTGGCGCAACATGCAGCAATACAAATGCGAGAGCAACAACGAGGTGGTCGCATTTTATTCATGTCATCTGTAACCGGACATCAGGCCCATAAAAATTTAGCTGCCTATGGCATGAGCAAAGCAGCTTTGGAAATGCTTGCCAAAAATTTAGTGCTCGAATTATCGCCTTACGGGATTACCGTAAACGCAATTGCGCCTGGAGCAACAGCTACTGAGCGAACCAAAAGCGATCCGGATTATGAAAGTACATGGTCGCGCATAACACCTATCGGTAAACCCGCCACCACAACCGACATTGCATCGGCAGTTTTATTTTTAGTTTCACCTGAAGCCGGGCATATTACCGGGCAAACATTGGTAGTTGATGGTGGCTGGACGAGTGTAAGCCCTTCGCCTTATTAAAAGAACTTAACCGCAGAGTTCGCAAAGGATCGCTAAGATTTTTCTTATTAATCCTCTGCGTCTCTTTGTGTGCTCTGCGGTTAAAATGATTTCGTAAAGGTCACTGCATCTAAATAGTTAAAAATTCCAGCACAGCTTTATTAAACTCCTCTGGCTCTTCCAGATTAGTAAGATGGCCGGCATTATTAATAATCACCAACTTTGAATCGTTAATCGCATCGGCCATATTTTGAGCCACTGCCGGAGGCGTGATTTTATCTTCGCTCCCCACAATAACACAAACCGAAGTTTTGATTTTGGGTAAGTAAGAACAACTCTCTTTCCGATCGGCCAATGCCTGCAACGTTCTGCATATTACTTCGGCTGATGTATTCAGTATGGTTTGATGAATAAATTGTACTTCTTGCTTGTGCGATTGAAAAGATGCAGTCGCAAATAAATTTTTCAACGATTCTTCTGCATAAACTTCCAACCCATTCTTTTTAACGAAAGCAATTGTCTTCATCCTTTTCTCCTTGCCTTCAGGAGTATCGGCTCCGCACTGTGTGTCCACCAGAAGCAGTCCGGCAAAACGATCGGGTTGTTTTTGTATTGCATTAAGCGCAATGTAGCCACCCATCGAAAGTCCACACACTACTGCTTTTTTGATTTTCAGTGCATCAAGCAAGCCGAGCAGATCATCACCAAACAAATCCATGCTGAAATCTTTTTCGCCAGCTTGTGATTGTCCGTGCCCACGCACATCGTAAGCAATGCATCGGTATTTGTTTTTCAACGCTTCTAGTTGATTCGCCCACATCAACTTATTAAAAGGAAAGCCGTGAATAAATAGTATAGGCAATCCATCATCTGCACCTGTTTGGAAGTAACTTATCTCAACTTCGTTTACAAGAATTCTTTTTTCAGTAAGCATGTGGCAAAATAAGCATCATTTCGGTCGCTCCAGACAGCCTTCATAAAAAACATTCAGCTTCTGCACATCGGCCACAAAAAGTTTATTCATTACCGCAGTATCAGCAAAAATAACTTCCCTGGCTGCGATTAATGACTTTGCAGTTACTACAATAATACCTTTATCGGCATAGCGCGCACCGGCTTTAATTATTCCATCTTTTCGCAGCTTTGAAAGGTTAGCCGAATGTTCTTTGAACCAAGATTGCTCGTTGGGTTGTTTGCTTGCATCCCATGCTGAACCGGTAGTGTATGTTACAATGTATAAACTATCCGGTGGGGATTGTGCATAAACAAATCCGGTCAAAACCATCGCTAAAAGAAAGAGTAGGTTTTTCATAGCGTAAAGATTTAGTAGTTATTGAAATTTTTTCACTCACAAGTTACGAATACCTTAGTCCCCATCTTGTTTATCTTTGAACGACTGCCGTTCAGAAAATAATCCACAATGAAAAAAATTGCCATCGTATTATTTAACGAAGTTGAAGTGCTGGACTTTGCCGGGCCGTTTGAAGTATTTTCCGTTACCGGGAAGCGCAACCTGGGCGAATCGTACGAAGTTTTTACGGTGGCTGAAACAGAAACCATTATAGCCCGCAATAATCTGGTTGTAAAACCCACCTACTTGTTTACCAACGCTCCGGTTGCTAATATTTTTCTGGTGCCAGGCGGTGGCGGTTATGATGCTGATGGCAAACCCTTTGGCTCGCGCAGGGAAATGAATAACCCTACCATGCTGGCTTGGGTTAAACAGCAACATGCCCGCTGTGAGTTAACGCTTTCAGTGTGCACCGGGGCACTGATTCTGGCTAAGGCCGGATTGCTGGATGGCTTACAGGCAACAACCCATTTTATGGCCATTGATGCGTTGAAAGAAATTTCGCCAACCACCAAAGTACTTGCCGATCAGCGCTATGTAGATAATGGAAAAGTTGTTCTATCAGCCGGGGTTTCAGCAGGTACGGATATGGCCTTTTATGTGGTGGCCAAGCTACAAGGGGCAGCAGTAGCCCACGAAACAGCCCGGTATATGCAATATGATTATTGGAAATAATTTTTTGCACAAATAGAATTCTCTTTTACCTTTGCAGTCCTTAAAAATAGGGAGCTTAGCTCATCCCGATAAATCCCGATAGCTATCGGGAGGGAGGTTCAGAGAAGAAACCTATAATAGAAAGGGAGCTTAGCTCAGCTGGTTCAGAGCATCTGCCTTACAAGCAGAGGGTCGGGGGTTCGAACCCCTCAGCTCCCACTGAAAGTAAAGCCGTTACAATCTTGTAACGGCTTTTTTGTTTCCCTGATTTAAAACAATTCTAGCAACGCCAAATACTTAACTATTCTATGGGCATACCGTAGGACTAGTAATAGTGTAGTGAGACCTTTCATTCTATTCAGCTTATTTCGCCTGAGAGTACGACCACCCTTACAGTAAAGTAAATTAAACTGCCCACTTCTTGAGATAGTAAAGCGATTTTCAATTTTTGAAAAATTATTTTTCTTCATATCCAATGATTTTGGATACAAATTTTAGAGTAACTAGCCAAGCTGTCGAAGAATACCGGGTACGTACCGGGGGTATGATTTTTAATCTTTGCTTTTTATCAACTCTTGAAGTCTTTCTTTCGCTTTTTGTTGTGATTTAGGTGAACCTTCTAAGAGCGAAATAACTTTTGTTAATTCGTCTTTTGTAGGTTCTCTGTATGGATTGGTTATACTTTTTGTCTTTGAATTAAGTGAATCAAAAGCCTGTTCAAATTTCTTTGGCTTTTGTTCTTTTCGCGGTATTGGTTCGGCTTCATTGCATTCAACCTTTAGTAGGTGCACTAATGCTGTTACTCTATGAGTAATGGTGTCATTTGATTTTCCTTTAGAATAATCAGCTACCTTTACCTTATTCCGTTCTCTTTCCTGTGCAATCAGTTTATCTGTAAATTTTATCCACTCATTCACAAATTCAATACGTTTTTTTGGGACGTCACCTCCATAAAGTCCAGACTTTATACCTAAGAACGAATTCTTAATTTTTTCCTTGAATCTTAGGTAAACACATTCCTTGAACTTAAACCCACCTGCATTTCCTAAATAATCGAGAAAACTTGTGATTTTATCAAAGTGAATTGTGATTTGATGAACCTCTGCACCCTTAACACCACCTACCCTATAACCTCGTTTAGCTAATTTTTCTTTTCCTTCCTCAGACAAAGTTATAACCAAAGATTGCCGTATCTGTTTACCAAAGTCTTTTGCCAGTTGTTCCGCAATTTGATCGCCAGCTTTCGAGGCTTCATTTGAATCATTCGGTAAGAATTTAATCAAAGTTCTATCATTAAATTGGAGAAAACATCTACCATCTTTATCCATCAGAAATACTTGCTGTCCATTTGCATTGGTGTAGAAACCATTTTTATCAACGCCTCCTTTGTAAGGAGTTAGTTCTTCTTTTCTCATGCTTGCTTTCTTTGATGGCACCAAACGCAGCCTCACCCTCATTTGCCTTTAATCTTAAATCCAATTGCCCTCGGCTTTGACTTTGGGCTTAACAGGTAATGCAATGCTTCGTTAATATCCTTAAACTTACGGTTCATTTCCCGCTCCAATAGCTCAATTTGTTCTTTCAAATCTTTATAATCAGCTAAGTGTTGGCGAACCAAAACAAACGCCCTCATAACAGAAATATTTACGGCTATTGCCTTTTTACTTTTAAGAACCGATGAAAGCATCGCCACGCCCTGCTCCGTAAACGCAAAGGGGGCATAGCGGAGACCTCCCCAACTTGAGGTCACAGTTTGTGATCTCAAGTTTTCCATTTCTTTGGTGGATAGTTCAAACATGAAATCGGGCGGAAAGCGGTCTAAATTTCTTTTTACCGCCTGTTTGAGTGTTCTGGTTTCAACTACGTAAAGCTCGGCTAGGTCTGCATCCAGCATTATCCGCATTCCCCGGATAACGTGAATTTTGTTTTGAATTAGCTGTAATTCCATCTCGTTTATATTATGCTATTTTACCCGTTTCGTTTTACGGCCTAATTTAAAGCTCGGGTTTCTACTTCGTACAGTTCAGCAAGATCA
>DPSB01000261.1:0-250 GCA_003537495.1 Cytophagales bacterium
GACTTGAACAAGAGAAAATTCCGTTTGATTATGTGAACGAGTATTTCAAAAGTTACTAGCAAATTGACTTCTTCAAATGACCGCTCAAATATATAAGCTCTCCCGAAGTTCTTCCGTTTGAAAGTTGTCATCCAAAAATCTATAACCCAAAACAAAAAAACCATCCGTTACCAGATGGTTTTTTTATTACCTACTTATCTGAAAATTTACTTCGCAAATCGCTTTGCTACTTCGCTCCAGTTTACCACGT
>DPSB01000261.1:553-10275 GCA_003537495.1 Cytophagales bacterium
GTAGTAGGCGTGTTCCCACACATCCAACCCTAAAAGGGGTGTACCTTTTACTTCGGCTACATCCATCAACGGGTTATCTTGATTAGGTGTAGAGGTGATGGCCAGTTTACCCGATGCATCTTTTATTAACCAAGCCCAGCCCGAACCAAAGCGAGTTGTTGCTGCCGCATTAAACTTGGTTTTAAACTCATCAAAATTTCCAAATGCTGCGTTAATGGCATCGGCCAACGCGCCTGTGGGTGCGCCACCGGCATTCGGGCCCATAATTGTCCAGAAAAGCGAGTGGTTATAATGGCCGCCACCGTTGTTACGCACAGCTGCCGGGTATTTGGAAATGTTTGCACAAATTTCTTCAATGCTCAGGTTCTCTTCGGGTTTACCCGCTACTGCATTATTTAAATTGGTAACGTATGCGTTGTGATGTTTGCCATGGTGAATTTCCATGGTGCGTGCATCGATGTGCGGCTCTAATGCATTAAAAGCATAAGGCAGCGCAGGAAGTGTAAATGCCATAAGAATTTATTTTTAGTGAATAACAAATATACAACCAGAACCCGTTTTGAAGGCTAAAAGTTTATTCTGAACCGAGGATTTTTATGAGTGGGAAAATCAGATTTTCCGCGACTTATACCCTTCTTTGGTAAGTACGGCCACTACTTTATCGCGCACATCGCCCTGCATCAGAATCTCACCATCTTTGGCTGAACCACCTACCCCACATTTGGTTTTGAGTAATTTGGTTAATGTTTCCAGATCATCGGTTGTTCCAACAAATCCGGTAACCAATGTTACCTGCTTTCCGGCCCTACCCTTATTATCCATTTGAATGCGCAGACTTTGTTTTGCGGGTGGCAAGGTTTCAGCTTCTACGTTTTTATCGTAGCTATAATCAAAATCGGAGTTGGTGGAGTACACCACACCATCTCTGTTCTTCCAATCGTTTTTTTTGCTCATTACCTTAAAAGTTATGAATGCGTAAAAAAATAAAACTCAACAACATCAGCAACCCATTTACTACACCCAGGTTAAACCGAAACTCAATGCCCTTCCACCAAAATGTACCTAGCAGTGAAGTTATTAATAACACAATCGGCAAGAAAATAAAATTTCCATAGATGGAGCCGAGTATTCTGGTTTTAAATTTTGTGTCTTCATTTTCAATTGCCAGTGGTATGGAAAACCAAGCTGAACTGTATAAGATAATAATGTTGCCTTGATGAAACTCTTCTGCTAACTGAGGCTTGAGGTTAATTACTTCGCCATCTTGTAAGGATAATTTTGAGAGTTGATCTCTACGCGAGGCCTGAAGGCGAATGCTTACAATCTCCTCTCTTGTTTGCTCACTGGGTAATGTATAATCCGCAATCAATACGGCAGAAAAAAGCAGCGCCAGGCGCGAAAGCATGATAGCATACTTCAGGTAATCGCGCATGGTTTCCAAAGCTTGCCTGCGCCTGGAACCCGATTGGCCTTGCCCCGGTGGCTTAGGCCGATAGCGTGGGTCGCGATGTACTATAACCGGCTCTGCTGGCGCACCCAACAATAGTTTATCGTACTCGCGTTTACGCAGTGCATCACCCAATACTTCGTAGGCTTCATTTACTTCAATAAAAATGGCAGCTGCCTCTTTCGATGCATTCCTATCGGGATGAAATTGCAAAGCGAGCTTGCGGTAAGCCTGCTTGATTTCAGCCTCGCTGGCATAAATGTTTAAGCCCAATATGAAGTAGTAGTTTTTCAAAAAGTAAATTTCCGGATTATAAAGATAAAAAAATAAGCCACGCGCGTGGCGTGGCTTACAGATTTATAAAATCGAAATACGATTAACGCTTCACTACAAACGTTAACACCGGGCGTTTGGCATGGCTTACCACATCTTCGGCAATACTGCCCGCCAGCACGTGGGCAAAACCTGTGCGGCCGTGCGTTGCCATGGCAATCATATCCGCATCAATGGTTTCAGCGAAGTAGATAATACCATCTTCTTCGGTTATGTCGTTAAACACATTAACGGTGTAATTTTTCAGTCCAAGTTTTTTGGTAAACTTTTCCATGTAGTCTTTCACCACATAATCGCGTTGAAAATCGCCAGGCGTATTAATGCGCACCAGGTGCACGGTAGAGTTATACAACGCTTGTGTTTTCTTTACCATGCGCGAGAAAATTTCTTCGTCTTTATGCATGGCTGTGGCATACACTATATTCTTGAAGTTTACCTTGGATGGTTTTTTATTGATGCTAAGTACCGGACACTTCGCATGCCTTACCACACGTTCGGTGTTGGTGCCAATCACGGAATCTACTGCACCCGAGCGACCGCTTGTACCCATTACAACCAAATCAACCTTATTATCGGTAATAATGGTACGCATGCCATGAAATGCATTACCCACGCGTAACTCGCCTGTAACTTTAACCTGTTCAAAACGAGGATCAAGCACCAGCTTTTCAAGTTGTGCCTTTGATTTCTCCAGTAACTTAACGGTATAAAGTTTATCGGCCCAGCCTTCTTTTTGCCACTCACCGGTTACTGAAAAAGAAGAAGAACTTGCCTCTTCCACTACGTGCAAAAGCGTAATGTCAGCATTAGATTTTTTTGCGATTTCAACAGCAACCTCTAAAGCATTAACAGAGGTTTTAGAGAAATCGGTAGGTACTAGTATTTTTTTCATTGCAATAAGATTTTAATAATGTTTGAACCTGAACTAAAAGTACTCAATTACACACAAAATCAAAAAAGCTTAGCGGCAGATCACTTCTCCCGTAAGGGTTTTTCCAAGCG
Organism: Cytophagales bacterium; assembly: GCA_003537495.1. GTDB lineage: Bacteria > Bacteroidota > Bacteroidia > Cytophagales > Cyclobacteriaceae > ELB16-189. The sequence goes on from DPSB01000261.1 coordinate 3,336, forward strand.
CATTGTGTTGTGCGGCCGGATGATGCACAAAGACCCTGGCCATAAGCCAAACGCCAACCAGTATAAATGAAAGCATAGCCATGCGATGATAATAACGGGTTAGTGACTTGAATCCCAGCCCCATTAACCAACTAAAACCCACCATTACCGGCCAGGTGCCTAATCCAAAAAGTAACATAAAAATAAATCCATCGGTAGCCGCAGGCAGAATAAAGCAATATGTAAGTGCAAGGTATGTAAGGCCACATGGCAGTAAGCCATTCAGCATTCCCATTACAAACACCGCACTGGTTTGTTTTTTATGCAACCAAAAACCAAATAGTTGTTTGAGTTTAATGGTAAGTTTATTCACCCCTGCTGTAAACAAAGGAATGTTTACACCGGTAATAGCGCCCACACCCATCAATAAAAAAATGGCCCCCATTGCAAACGAAAGCACACCCTGATAGGCCCGAAGACTAAACAAACTGCCAAAGGCCGCAGCTAATATGCCCATCAAACCATAGATTAAAACCCGGCCTGTATTATAAACAACCTTGTGCAGCATAAAGGGTTTGCGTGCTGTTACGGCCATAGCCAGCGGACTGCACATGCCTGCGCAGTGTAAACTTCCAGCTAATCCCAACACAAGGGCTGTCCACATAACCTTATAACACCAATAATTTTTCGAAATAATAATTCTGGCCGTTAGCCGACCATGAAAAACCTACGCGGTACAATCCAGCTTCCCAGTTTTTCAATTCAAAATATTGATTGGAATCTGAAACAGCCGGCACTTCAAACTGATAATCGAGGGCAGCTTTACTTGGGCGCTGTACCGTTAGCTTGCCATTTTCTATCTGGTTGAACTGCGCAAACGACACTTTCACTTTATTGCCTTCAAATGCCAATTCGGGTTTAGCAGCCAACGCATTGGCATTGCTTACGCGATGCATCTTCTCGCTATGCTTCAGTTCTTCTTCATAATAGTTTTTCGAAACCAGGCTTACTTCCTGCTTCATAGCAATAAATACCAGCGTGCCGATGAACAACGCGAAGAATATAAACGAACCCCAGATCCATTTCATAATGTTATTAGTTTAATCTGCATTTTTTGCTTTCAACTTAATTGGCCCGATAAATCGGGCTGTAGCGGTTTCTAATTTTTCATCGCCCTGGTAAATACCCAACTCAATTACAGTTTTTGCTGTGGTAATGGCTGCTTCCGGTAACTTGATCATGATCATTCCTTTTGTAATACCTTCTTTTGGTACCACTATGTTCGGATCACCTACTTTCATATAGGTAGCGTCCGCGGGCGATTCTACTTTTACTGTCAATTCAATATCCTCAAATGTTTTATTTACAAATTCGATGCTGTACAGATTGGTAATCTGGCCATCATCGGTTTTGGTATAGAGCGTACCCGGTACTTTTAATATCGTGGTTTCAATATCGGCACGGGTAAATACAAAATAACTCAGCAGGCTTATCAACGCTGTTAACACCACAGCATACCCGGCAACGCGCGGTGTAAAGATTTTTTGTTTTCCCTGGCTGATGGCATTGTAAGATGAAAGCCGGATTAAACCTTTTGGTTTATCAATCTTGGTCATTACATCATCGCAGGCATCAATACAAGCGGTACAGTTTACACACTCCAATTGTGTGCCGTTGCGAATATCAATACCAGTTGGGCATACATGCACACAGAGTTTACAATCAATACAATCGCCTTGCTTTTCAGTAATGGTGGTTTGATTTTTTTTCAGCTTGCCACGGGGTTCACCCCGCAACCAATCGTAGGCAACTACCAGCGAATCTTTCACCAACAACACACCTTGCAATCGTCCATACGGACAAACAGCAATGCAGGCCTGTTCCCGAAACCAGGCGAACACACCATAAAAGATTGCCGTAAATGCTATCAAACCAATAAAACCTGCCAGGTGTGCTGTAGGTGGTTGTGTTACAATTTCCTTTACCTGATCAATGCCAATCAGATAAGCCATGGTAGTATGCGAAATCAAAAGCGAGATAAAAATGAAGATGACTTGCTTGGTTGATTTCTTCAGAATTTTTTCGCGCGTCCACTTACTGTTGTTTAATCTGCGTTGCGCATTTGCATCGCCTTCAATCCAGTATTCAATTTTACGGAAAACCATTTCCATGAATAAAGTTTGCGGACAAGCCCAGCCACACCACAACCGACCAAACGCTACGGTAAACAGAATTACAAAAACAAAGAACGTAATCAGCGTAAGCGCCAGCAGAAAAAAGTCCTGTGGCCAGAATACCTGGCCAAACAGGATAAACTTGCGTTCGAAAATATTGAATAACAAAAACGGACGACCTTGCCATTGCAAAAACGGGCCTGCAAAAAACAAGCTGAGTAAAAACACCGTTACCCAAATGCGCAGGTTATGAAAATAACCCGCTGGTTTTTTAGGATGAATCCAAACCCGCTTGCCCTTCTCATCTACGGTGGCCAACGTATCGCGAAACTCCTCTTCGTACTGATAAAAATTATGTCCGTTCTCCTTCACCTGACTCACCGGTTTTATAACATGCTATATTTATAAACTTGCCTGCACCTTTACTGAATCAGCAGGCGCAGATTCTTTTGGTTTATATAATTCACCTTCGGGTTTCTTTCCGTTTTCCGGATTAGCACCCTGCAGGGTAAGTACATAGCTTGCCACATTCTGCATTTTCTCCGGACTGATAAATCCTTCCCACGCAATCATGTTGGTGCCTTGCACTCCGTGGCGCACTACTTTAAAGATGTCCTGAACAGAGCCACCGTGTTTCCAATATTCATCCGTTAGGTTGGGACCAATATCGCCACCACCATCTTTGCGATGACAGGATGCACAGTTATTCAAAAATGTAGTTTTGCCATCGGCCAATGCTGTAGCATCGGTTATCAACTGCACAGTAGTTTCGTCAATGGCCGCTGTGGGGCTGGAGGCTTTTAATTTCCTGGCCTGCTCATCGGCAATGGCCAACTCGGTTTCATATTCTTTTAAAGGCAGCGGCAATGTATCGGACATGTGGTAGAACACCATGTACACACCGGCAAATACAATGGTTGCATAGAATAACCATTTCCACCACGGTGGCAAGTGGTTATCCAATTCGCGGATGCCATCGTAGTTATGATCCAACATAAGATCAGCCTCTTTTTCCAAAGGCTGAAAATCGTTTGACTCTTTCCAGATTTTTGCCCAGAACGAAGGTTGTTCTACATATGGAATACCCAACCGCTCGGCCCGCTCGCGCGTGGCTTGTTTTACCATAAAGTTGAGCACCTGCAACATGTAAAGTGCCACCAGCATCACCAACAACACCACTACAAAAACAAAACCTACTACGGTATAAAACATCAGCATGGGATCGTCCCAGAAAGAAGTTGCAGCAGATGAAGACGCTGCCTCGGTTTGTGCAAAGCTTGCGAAGCTTAGCAGCAAGGCGAATATTAAAAACAACTTTTTCATAGTGGGTCAGGTTAGAGATTCGGCATTAACATTAGATTCAGATCCATCGTGCAACGGCTTTTCACTCATCTCGCGAATGAAAGTTTTATCGGCTGTAAATGTCCACCACAACAGCACGATGAAAAACGTAAAGAAGATTACAAACGAGATAACCGGCCAGATGGCAACGTTATCCATGCTTTGAAGTACTTGCTTATACATACTTTATTCGTTTGAAGTGGCTACATCTTTTTGCTTGATATCGGTACCCAACCGTTGCAGGTAGGCAATCAAGGCTACAATCTCAGCATCGGCAGTTGTTTCCAAACCTTCCAGCTTCAGGTTATCAACAATCCGGTTTGCCTGTGCATCCAACTCATCGTTGGCAGTTGCTTCGTAGCCATCGGCATACGGAACACCAATGGTACGCAGTGCTGAAATTTTTCCAGCCGTTAAGCTTTTATCAATCTGTTGTTCATACAACCAGGGGTAAGCCGGCATGATAGAACCTGTACTTACTTCAGCAGGTGTAAGCATGTGGCGGAAGTGCCAGCTATCGGCATACTTGCCACCGAGGCGTTGTAAATCCGGACCCGTGCGTTTCGATCCCCACAGGAATGGATGATCGTATACATACTCACCGGCTTTTGAATACTCACCACCTTTTGGATCGTAGCGTTGCACCTCCGAACGGAATGGCCGGATCATTTGCGAGTGACAGTTTACGCAACCTTCGCGGATGTAAATATCACGACCGTGTAACTCCAGCGGAGTGTAAGGTTTTACGGTAGCAATGGTAGGCACATTTGATTTGATGAGGAAAGTAGGAACCAACTCAATAATGCCGCCAATTAAAATCGCAACCAAGGCCAACACAGTAAACAAAACCGGTTTCGCCTCCAGAATGTGGTGCCAGTAACCACCGGCAGTATGTTTTACTTTTACCAATGGCGATACTTCGGCTTCTTCGTTGGCCACAAACTTACCGGCATAAGCTGTTTTGATCAGGTTGTAGGTCATGATGAATACACCTGTCAGATAAAGTGCTCCACCAGTCGCACGCAGCATGTGCATGGGTAAAATCTGGGTAGTGGTTTCCAGAAAATTCTGGTAGCGTAAGAAACCATCGGCTGCAAACTCTTTCCACATTAAACTTTGTACCACACCCGATACATACATGGGCAAGGCATAGAACACAATTCCAAGTGTACCAATCCAAAAGTGCAGGTTTGCCAGCTTAGATGAATACAGTTTGGTATTCCACATACGTGGGATAACCCAATACAACATACCAAAGATCAGGAAGCCATTCCAACCTAAACCACCTACGTGTACGTGCGCTACAATCCAATCGGTATAGTGTGCAATGGCATTAACATTCTTCAGCGAAAGCAACGGCCCTTCTAATGTTGCCATACCATAAGCGGTAACAGCAACCACCATAAACTTGAGCACGGCATCTTCGCGTACGCGATCCCACGCACCGCGCAGTGTAAACAAACCATTTAACATACCACCCCAGCTTGGCGCGATAAGCATGATGGAAAACACAACCCCCAACGATTGTGCCCAATCGGGCAAGGCAGTATATAATAAGTGGTGCGGCCCGGCCCAGATGTAAATGAAGATCAACGACCAGAAGTGGATGATGGATAATCGGTATGAATACACAGGTCTGTTGGCAGCCTTCGGCAGGAAGTAATACATAATGCCGAGAAAGGGAGTGGTAAGAAAAAATGCAACTGCATTATGACCATACCACCATTGCACCAACGCATCCTGTACACCGGCATACCAGGAATAACTTTTGAAAAGCGTTACCGGCATTTCGAATGAGTTTACAATGTGCAACACGGCAACCGTAACAAACGTGGCGATGTAAAACCAGACAGCCACATACATGTGCTGCTCGCGTCTTTTTATAATGGTACCAATCATGTTAATACCAAACACAACCCACACTAATGCAATGGCAATATCGATGGGCCACTCCAACTCGGCATATTCTTTTGAAGTTGTAAACCCAAGCGGTAGTGTAATGGCAGCCGCCAGAATAATTAATTGCCAACCCCAGAAGTGAGTCCAGCTTAACGCATCGCTGAACAAGCGGGTTTTAAGCAGGCGCTGCATGCTGTAATACACACCAGCAAACATGGCATTGCCTACAAAGGCAAAAATTACTGCATTGGTATGCAGCGGTCGGATGCGGCCGAAGGTTGTGTACTGTAAGTCAAAATTGAAAAGCGGATAAAAGAGCTGAATGGCGGCTAAAAGGCCGACCGTCATGCCCACGATGCCAAAAATTACCGTTGCGATAATAAAGGCTTTGACAATCTTGTTGTCGTAGTGAATTTTTTCGAGTTGCATGGGTTTAAGGTCTGATTACGGCCATAAAAGTACCCGCATGCACCTGCGGCCAATATGATTGCGATTAGTGCAAAAGATGATTTTTGTCATGATTCCATAAAGGTTGACAACCTATTAAATCAGAAGTTAAAAGGTTGACAACCTTATACATGTTGATAACCCGGTGAATAAGTTGTGCGATTCTTTTTTGAAGAATGTTTTGTGAGTATGAATCAGTCAAGTACTTTCATATCACTAAGTTGATTTTCTGAATCGGAGATCAAACCGCGCTGAAAAACAAAAAGATATTTTCTACGGAAAGCATCAACAAAAAAGCGGGGCGGGAAGATTATGTCGGCAACAACTTTCTTCGGAAAGTAAGCGCAGGCATATAGTTGAGACGGAATGTTGTGAAACATGCCGTGCAGATTTTACCAGTTCAGCAAACAGTTTAGCATTGCATAGTAACTATGGTTGGTATGCAATAAAACGGGGAAGTCAAGTAAAATTGATCTTCCCCGTTTTTTTTCTGGTTATAGTTATCAATGAGGTTGCACCCTGCGACCCATCCAATCAAAAACAAATTCACTTTTAAGCGTAGTCTTTGAGAAACATGTTTCGGCAAATGAACTTGTTACTTGTAACAAACATGTCGGCTGGAAAACTTGCATTTCGTAAATCGTGTGTAGGCCGACATATTTGATTTGTTATTTATGAGCACGGGCTGAAGCCCGTGGCTACATTCATGCTGCTCCTATGGAGCTACTATCATTAACAAGCCTTTATGCTGAGTATTAACGGACTAATAAACCAACTCCTGTTGTTGCGCCAATTGAAACGCCTTGGCAGCGTTTAGCCTGGTTAAGTGAATGTAGTCGGCTGCATTTTCAACTTCTATGGTATGGGCACAAAGTTGAATACCATCTTCCAGTGCCTCTACCCTTCTTATATCGGCTACATCTATAAATTGCCAGGCATGTTGCACATCAGCGGATTGTTCCAACCAACCTAATACTCTTGCTTTCTCAATTGCCCACGGTAACTCATCGGCTTGTATCAACCGCATTTGTTCATCGAACTGGGCTGTGCCATTATCGTTCACAATTTGAAAAACCAATTTAACGAGGTACCAATTCATA
>DPSB01000399.1 GCA_003537495.1 Cytophagales bacterium
ATCGGGACCGCTCGGAACCTCACTCTTGAAAAAGAGAATTCAGCAATGAGTTCTCTTTTTTATTTTATTCAAGGCTGAGTTCTTAAAAAAGCTCTCCCGATGTATGGGATCGCTAGGAACCTCTTCTTGAAAGAGAATTCAGCGATGAGTTCTCTCGCGCTCAATATATCATGTGCCTGAGTTTGTCGGCTGCTTGTTCAGGGGAAATATCACGCTGCGGGTTCGCCAACATTTCATAGCCAACCATAAATTTTTTAACGGTGGCCGATCGCAGGAGGGGAGGAAGAAAAACCATGTGCCAATGCCACTCCGGATGTGCCTCGTTATCGCACGGAGCCTGATGAATACCTGCTGAATAAGGACATGATGTATTAAATAGATTATCGAATCCTTTAGCAACCACGCTATACATTTCTGCAAAAGCCTGTGTTTCGGATGCAGTAAGCTCAGTAATATGTTGCATTGGGCGCCTGGGAATAATCATTGTTTCATAAGGCCACACGGCCCAGAAGGGCACCAACGCAACAAAGTAATTATTCTCAGCCACAATTCTTTCTTTAAGCTGAAGTTCCCGGTTGAGATAGTCGGTTAGTATAGTGCGATGATGCCTTTTGAAATATGCTTGCTGTTGGTAGTGCTTCTTTAGTGGTTCAACAGGTATTGACGCTTGTGCCCAGATTTGTCCATGCGGATGAGGATTAGAGCATCCCATCATAGCGCCCTTGTTCTCAAAAACCTGTACATAATTAATATTAGGTAAAGCCGCGAGCAGCGCGAATTCAGTTTTCCATCGCTCTACCACATGTGTTATGGACTCCACCGGCATATCGGCAATAGTTAAACTATGATCCGGAGAAAAGCAGATGACCTTACAAATACCCCGCTCACTTTGTGCAATAAGCAAATCACTATCGTTGATCTTGCCTTCCGGCACATCATCCACCAGCGCAGAGAAATCGTTGACAAATGAATACGTGAGTGCATAATCCTCATTCGTTTCCCCATTCGATCTTCTATTGCCCGGGCACAGGTAACAGGTTGGATCGTATTGAACCATACGCTTTTCTCCTTCAACTTCCACTTGTCCCTGCCACGGACGCTTAGCACGGTGGGGAGAGACTTGTACCCATTCTCCTGTTAAAATATTTAGCCTTCTATGAGAATGCTCGGTATAGTCGAATTGCATGTTTACAGAATTACTTTGGTAGCGATAAGGGAAGTGCCCTGATCCAGTTTTACCCGATATGTTTTTACGTGTATTCCAAACTTGGCGTAATAAGCGGGGATGAGTTGCTGAATAAAATTATCAGTTGTTCCTTTATCAATGATGTTTAAGGTACAGCCTCCAAAGCCCCCACCCATCATCCGCGAACCCATAACCTGATTCTCTTTTGCGTGTTCAACAAGAAAATCAAGTTCAGCACAACTGACTTCATACAGTTTGGACAGTCCTTCGTGAGTCTGGTACATTTTTCTTCCAAATTCTACCAACTGATTTTTCTTCAGATTTTCTCCGGCTGCCAGCACACGTTCATTTTCGGCAGTAACATAGGCGCATCGGTTGAAGATGACTTCAGGCAATAGCCGCTTGTTAGCCAAAACATTTTCATGCGAAACATCTCGTAAGGTTTTGATTTCAGGGTAAACCTGCCGAAGCAAACGAACTCCCTCTTCGCACTCCTGCCTACGGGTATTGTATGCCGAACTGGCCAACGAGTGCTTTACACCAGTATCGACCAGCAACAATTCGCACTGATCAAGTTCCAGAGGAAAGTAAGCATGCTCCAACGACTGGCAGTCGAGTATCATGGCATGGTCAACCTTCCCCATCATACTCGCAAACTGATCCATGATACCGCACATCACACCCACATAATGATGTTCAGCCCATTGTGCGATGTGTATCATCTCATGTCTGGATAAGCCAAACTTGAATACTTCATTCAAAGCAAAGACAAAACCGCATTCTAATGCGGCTGATGAAGATAACCCGGCACCGGTAGGTAGATTACCATCAAACACACAATTGAAAGGTTCGGATACTAAACCTTTTTGAGTAAGTCTTTCCATTACACCCAGCAGGTAATTGGCCCATAAGGGCGATGCAACTTTGGAAGGATTAGCAGGATCAACTTCAATACTAGCCTTATACTTTACGGAATAGATTTCTGCCTTCGGGCCCGCACTTTTGGCTATGGCAAAACGTACGCCTTTATCAATAGCTGCCGGCATAACAAAACCGTTGTTATAATCGGTATGCTCACCTAGTAAATTAATGCGACCCGGAGAATGAACCAATAGAGGTGCAGTACCATACCGTTCGGTAAATACTTCGTGCACCAGTTCACTCGAAACGGATTTAGTTAATGTTAACGAACGGGGTGTCATAGATCAGTCTATCAAAACAGCTGCCTGGATTAATTTTTTATGAAGATGTGCACCCTGATGGTTCACATCGGCTTTTAGTACTTCGTTGAAATGTGTTTCAGCGTCAGGCAGCTTACCGTTGCTCAGCCCTAGATAACCCAGAGCCATCAGGTAGTGACAATGATTTCGGTTACGTTGCTGAAGATCTTGATCAAACACCAATAAATCAGGTAACGATACAGCGAAGTAATCAAGCTTAACAGAATCATTCAGGTGTGCCTTACCAAATTCAATTAAACGATTAAAAATTGCTTCCGCACGACTACCATTGCCTAACTTTTTCCATGCTAATCCCTGGTAAAAAATTTTATCTGGCTGTTGATCATTGTAATAAATGGCTTGCACCGGTTCACTTAATCCCTGAGTGGCTTGTTTGAAAAATAACTCAGCCTCTTTGGTTTTGCCCGATCCCTCCAGCGCACAAGCTTTTAGGTAATTAATATCGTTTTCCTGGGCTCCAAATAATTTTCCCTCACCCAGATTTTCAGGATAACGATCCGTTGCGCAAAGCAGATCGTAAGCAAGCGTATAATCACCTGCGGTAAGTGCCTGTTTGGCAAGCTCAATGTGGCAAACCAGAAATTGCCCTACTACTTTTCCCTCACCACCTTCCCATGGGTGAAATTTTCTGCCGTTTAATAAATCCAGCGCAGTAGAATGGCTGCCAAGTAAATTGTGCAAGACTATTCGCTCCAGGTATAAATCATCCCGATCGTTTACCAGTTCCAGATGTTGTTCCAAGAGGTGTAAGCGTTGCTGGTGGGGTTTATTCATTTTTTTATGAAGCTGATCCAACTCCATTAGCACACGTGCATCGGTTGTATCCAATGCAAATGCTCTTTCTAACACATTTAATGCTTTTGTTTCGTTTTGTTGTTTGTTGTGGTAAGCCAGTGCCAGCTTCCGCCAGGTAGTGGCCCCGC
>DPSB01000280.1 GCA_003537495.1 Cytophagales bacterium
AATACCAACACTGGCTACGGATAAAATTACTTTGAACGATGCTACTCGTGAGCCAATGGCTGAGTTAAGAAAATTTACGGCATCGTTACTCACGCCAACAATCAGATCGACCACGGCAATCGCCATCAGGATTACGATCAGGATAAGATAAAAGTCCATAAACTGAAAATGCAGGCGCAAAGTTAACGAAATGCCGCTTTCTCACTTTAGAATCTTTACCTTTAATGCGTTTAAGTTTTGCCTGCACATGAAGGACTTTAAGAAATATTTTGTTATTACCGCCCGGCCCGATCAGGTTTACCTGGCGCTTACTACAGAGGCCACCATCCAGTTATGGTCGGGCGATAAGGTTGAAATGAAACCCGAGCCGGGCACCGAGTTTTCGTTGTGGGATGGAAGCATTGTGGGTAAAAATCTGGAGTTTGAAAAGGACAAAAAGATTGTACAGCAATGGTATTTTGGCGATCAAATAGAAGCGTCTATTGTTACAATTAAATTACATCCGCATGCGCAGGGCACTTCCGTGGAAGTAAGACACACCAACATTCCCGATGCTGATTATGACGATATTGCCGAAGGCTGGATACACACCTACATGGCTTCGTTGCAGGAGTTTTATGATGGCGAGCCAGAAGAATAGTAGTTGCCAGTTACCGGTTTCCTGCTACTGGCAACTTGTAACAGGTAACTGGTAACTAATTAAAGTGATACAAAAACACAAGCAACCCATTAAACGCTGGTTTAGGGTTGTCCTTGATCTCTAAGGTAACTTCAACTTCAAATTTGGTAATGCCACGCAGGTTGGCGATGGAGTGCAATTTGGCGCGAAGCCGTACTTCACTGTTAACCGTTACCGCCTGATTGAATTTGAACTTTTCAATGCCGTAGTTGATCATCATTTTAATATTTCTGAACTCGGCAATCTGATCCCACAAATGGGGTACTAACGAAAGCGTTAAATAGCCGTGAGCGATAGTCGCTTTAAATTGAGTTTCGGCTTCGGCCCGCTTGGGGTCGGTATGTATCCATTGGTGATCTAAGGTGGCATCGGCAAACAGGTTAATCTGTTCCTGGGTTATTTTCAGATATTCCGATACACCCAATTCTTTTCCTTTGTAGGTTTCAAATTCTGCGTGACTGCTGATGAGGAGCGGCATTGATTTAGTAGGTTTGTGGGTGTGCGAATTTAAAGATTCGGTAACATTATTCATATCATGTTAAAAAAGCAACGCTTTTCTTTTGAAACCCGGCTTGTAGAGTATGAAGACACGCTGGTTAACACCGTGGTGGAGCTTCCTGTCGATATAATCAAAAAATTGCCCACCGGCAGGGTGCGGGTAGAAGGCAAGTTGAATACAATACCTTTCAACCTTGGTGTTCAATTCAAGAAAAGTGGAGCGCGATACCTGAGCATTAGCCAGGCCATGCGTAAATCAGCAAAAATAAAAGCAGGCGATAAAGTAAAAGTGAGTTTTGAAATTGTTGATCCGGATAAACTTGAGTTACCTGAAGAAATGGAGGCTGTATTGGCACAAGATGATGCCGGAGCAAAGCTTTGGAATAAACTTACGGTGGGTTTGCAACGTAGTCTCGTACACTATATTAACAGTACTAAAAATATTGACTTGCGAATTGAGCGTGCACTTTACCTGATGAATAAAGTTAAGTCTGGAGCGTATAAAGATCGGATGAAGGAGTGAGGTGGAGAAGGTTACCGGTTACCAGTTGCTGGTTTCTGGCTTCTGGTTTTCTGGTTTCTGGTTTTCTGGTTTCTGGTTTATTTAGACCAACCAACTCAAACCGATTACTGAATACTGATTACCGACCACTGATTACCGAAAATACCCAATGCCCGTTATCGACATTCCGATTGTAAAGCCCAAAGTTGAAACCGATGTTCTTACTGCCATCGATTCATGGACACTGGAAGATCAGCATGTGTATGTGCATTGCTATTACAAAAACGATTTGCCCGAAATGCTAATACGCGTGTGGCGATCTACGTTTTTGGTTGATAAAGTTTCGGGAGCTAAAAGTGAATTGGTACATGCCGAAAAAATTTCGCTCGCCCCGCAGTGGACAATCATTCGGGGGAAGATTACGTTTTCATTTCTCCTGATATTCTCAGCCTTGCCTAAAGATTGCAAAGTCTTCGACCTGATAGAAGATATTCCGCAGGCCGGTGGTTTCTTTGTGCCCAACATCAAACGCAACGAGTTGGATGTGTATCATGTGGATATTCTTTAGTTGCCGGTTGCTCGCTTTGGTTTCTGGTCACTAGTTGCTGGTTGTTCCGACTAACTTACTAAAACTAACTACTGATTTACTGATCACCGAATACCACTCTAACCAGAATACTGCTTACCGATTACCAAATCATTGTCAACTGTCAATTGCCCTTTGTCAACTATCTTGCGCCCATGTACCCCGTACTCGAAGTTGTTCCTGACCTCAAAGCACAATTCATTCAGCAGAAGATTTTAATTCTGCAAGCACCACCCGGTGCGGGAAAAAGTACGGTGTTGCCTTTGCAAATTCTTAATGAGCCTTGGCTTCAGCAAAAGAAAATAATCATGCTCGAACCCAGGCGACTGGCAGCACGCTCGGTTGCCATGCGCATGGCGCAGTTGTTGGATGAAGGAGTTGGCGAGACCGTAGGCTATCGCGTGCGTTTCGAAAATAAAGTGAGTGCGAAGACTCGTATCGAAGTTGTAACCGAAGGCATTCTTACGCGCATGATCCAAACGGATAGTGCGTTGGAAGATGTTGGTCTTGTAATTTTTGATGAATTTCATGAACGCAGTTTGCAGGCTGATCTTGCCTTGGCTTTATGTTTACAGGTGCAATCGCTGTTGCGCGATGATCTAAGGTTGCTCATCATGTCGGCTACTTTGGATGGTGAAAAGATTTCAGGTGTGTTGAACAACGCGCCCATTCTTACCAGTCTCGGTCGGCAATATCCCATCACACATCGGTACATAAATCCCGATAAGGATTTACGGCTTACACAGAATGTAGCGCGGGTTATTCGCAAAGCATTACAGGAACAAGCGGGCGATGTGTTGGTATTTCTACCGGGTGCTGGCGAAATACAACACGTGCAACAATTACTGGAAGCTGAAAATATTTCGGGTGTTGTTCCGCTATTTGGCGATTTGCCTTTTAAGAAGCAACAGGAAGCTATACTGCCGCATCCGCAAGGACTTCGAAAAATTGTATTGGCAACTTCACTTGCCGAAACATCACTTACTATTGAAGGCATCACCACCGTAATTGATAGCGGCTATGCACGCGTGCCGCGCTTTGATCCACGCAGTGGCTTAACGCGATTGGAAACGATACGCGTTACACGCGATGCAGCCGATCAACGTGCCGGTCGCGCAGCTCGATTGGGGCCTGGTGTTTGTTATCGGTTGTGGCCCGAAGCAACACATCACACCTTGCAACCCAATCGTCAACCAGAAATACTCGAGGCCGATTTAGCTTCACTCGTATTGGAGTTAGCCAATTGGGGTGTGAATGATTTGAATGAACTTACGTGGATAACGCCACCACCACCGGGAGCAATCAGTCAGGCGCGGGAGTTGTTAAACGACCTTGAAGCATTAGAAGAAAATAAAATCACTGCGCGCGGCAAAGAAATGCTGAAACTCCCCACACATCCACGCATTGCACACATGTTACTTTCCCCCCTCTCCCGAGGGAGAGGGGCTGGGGGTGAGGGACTTTCCACAGACCTCGCCTCCCTGCTCGAAGAACGTGATCCACTACCAAAAGAAGCGGGTGCTGATTTAAGTTTGCGTGTAGAGGTATTACGCAAATGGCGTTCAGGCGAACGTGTACATGCTGATCGAAATGTATTGGAACGCATTGAACGCGTTGCTGCGAACTGGCGCAGAATTTTTAAATTGAATGTAGACAACACCATTCCTGCTGATAGCGAAGTAGGAAGCTTGATAGCCGAAGCCTACCCTGAACGCATCGCACAACAACAAACCAAACAAAGCGGACGTTACAAATTAGCCAATGGTCGCGTTGTAAAATTACCGGAGCATGATGCCTTGGCACGCGAATGCTGGCTGGCCGTAGCACACTTAGATGCTGGCAGTACGGAAGGAAAAATTTTTCTGGCAGCTCCGTTAGATGAAGCCGACTTGCAACACCGTGCAACAGAAACTGAAACAGTAAAGTGGGATAGCACACGCGGTATTGTAGCACAATTGGAAAAGAGAATTGGTAACACGGTATTATCAACTAAACCGTTACAACAAATATCAGAAACAAAACGTGTAGCTGTGCTACTACAAGCGTTGCGCGGTGAAGGATTGAAATTAATTGGATGGGACGAATCGCACACCGAATGGCAGAACCGTATGTTGAGTTTACATGCCTGGCGAAAAGATGAAGCATGGCCCGATGTAACAACCGAAAATCTTTTGGCTACAGCCGATGAGTGGCTAACACCTTACCTTAACAACATTACCAAACGAAGTGAATTGCAAAAACTTGATTTGCAAAACATACTTATGGGTTTATTGCCGTGGGACTTACAACCGAAAGCAGATAAGTTGGCCCCGGTGCGATTGCCTGTGCCCAGTGGTTCGCAGATAAAACTTACTTACTATAACGATGGTCGTGCACCGGTAATGGAAGTGCGCCTGCAAGAAATGTTTGGTTTGCTTGAAACCCCAACGATTAATGAAGGTCGTACAAAAATTTTATTGCATTTGCTCTCGCCCGGTTATAAACCGGTACAAGTAACACAAGACTTAAAAAGCTTTTGGCAAACTACCTACCACGAAGTGCGCAAAGAGTTGCGCATGCGTTATCCCAAACATCATTGGCCCGAAGATCCGTGGACAGCGGAGGCGGTGCGGGGAGTGAAGCGGAAATGATAGTGGATTTTGGTTTAGAAGAATCGATTTGCAACTTTGTATTTTTGTTATAGATAAGGATATGTACACATCCGTGTATATTCGTGTGTTGGAAGCAATGTCTTAATAGATTGACAGATCATGACAAATAAGTTTTGGATATTGGGACTAGTGGTTGCGTTGACGAGTTGTTCCGTCTCGACTGAGAACTTCCAATCTCCCGACAAATTGAAAATAGCAATAGCTAAGAGTATCTCCGTTCCTTTTAAAACTCAGGACACACTAGTCTATGAATCTGTTATTGGCATTTGCGGCAATTCGAGTCAGGACGAAATGAACAGACACTATGAGCCTTACCTAAATGAGAAACCGTATCTGGATATTCTGAGAAAGCAGTACGCTGGACAAGTTATAGTGACAAGAGACAGCCTGTTTAATGTATTGATGACACATTTTGAAACAAATCAGATTGACTGCAAGTCACCATGGGACTGTTTTTCTAAGAATAAGATTCAACTTTCAATACTTGGACATGCGATGACGAATAATTCGGTTAGAATTAGGGAGATGTACACTTACAAAGATCAGACTCGCATCCTTGAAAAGCTCTTTAGCTACAATGACGAACAGTGGACGTTTGTGGTAACTAGTAAGGAGTAAAAACACTGCTGCCAACAAAATATGTATGTGCCATTGTGGGGGTTCAGCTTAATTCGTAGTTTGTGTTTCAAAATAACGTTCAGTCACGGTTGACAATGACGGAGCAGGTCGCCAAAATCATTCACTACGGTCATTCATTTTTGGCTCCTATCCCCACAACGTCATATACATGAACGTTGCCGGCAAGCCTTTAAGACAGACAAGACCACATGAACAAAGGACTACTATCAATATCTATTGGGCTTCTTCTTGCGGCAACTTTGACCTCATGTGACCCTGCAATAGCTGTTGTAATCCAAAACAAAAGTAAGTCGGACAAGCACGTAAAAGTTTTCTACCCGAAAGAGTTCAAATTTCCTGGAGAGCATGAATATTCATTTGGAATACGGGACTCAATACAAACTTATGACTTAAGTGTTAAAGACAACTATTTAAATCCCACAATCATTGCAAAGACTGACTGGGACACGGTCGCCAGAAACTATTCATTTATTCTAAAAAAGAATTACAGTGCCAAAATTGAGAGTCGGTATCTTGCAGTTAACCCACCATGGGGCCAAA
>DPSB01000279.1 GCA_003537495.1 Cytophagales bacterium
GAAATTCACCTGACACATATCCCCGCTGAGCGGTGCGGGAATAATACCCAAATGTAATACTGCGATCAGCATGTACGTCTGGTGAACTGATGGCGGGACGTCTTTGTGGTTGTGCAACTACAATAAGTGAGTTGATCAAAAAAGTTATACCTAAAATATATTTCATATTATTGATCATTAAAATAATAAAGGTGCCGTCTCCGCCACGTATGTCTTTACATTCATCCATGTATGACCACCACCTGTAATTAGACTCTTGAAGTTTACATCCTTCGATTTCAGGTAATCCATAAACTCGACATTTCCTTTGTAGAGAAAATCTTCTGTGCCCACGCTTACCCAAAGCAGGCGTAATTGTTCATTGGTTTTCTTCGCATCAGCTCCAATGTGTTTGTAATTCGATTCCATTTCGGCAGGCGAAAGTCCGGCACTGTAAGAACATATCCAGGAAAACTTATCAAGGTTACCAAAACCCGCACGCAAAGTTTGTCCACCTCCACGCGAGAATCCACCGATAGCGCGGCTGTTCCGATCCGAAATTGTTCTGTAATTTTTGTCGATGTAGGGAATAAGTTGATTGATCAAATCTCCTTCAAATAGTTTTGCACGCATGATTGCATCATCACCTTCACGGGAAATAAGATCAGCTGGTTTGGGCTTACCATTTTGTTCAGCCATTCGTGCCATTGGATTTCCATAGGGCATCACCACAATCATGGGCTTTGCTTTTCCTTCGGCAATCAGGTTATCCAGAATAAAATTGACGCGACCTACTTTAAAAAATGTTTCCTCGGTATCGGTTGTACCACTAATCAGGTAAAACACCGGATAGCGTGTGGATGAATTTTTATCATAACCGGGTGGAGTGTACACTACAACCGAACCCGTGCTTCCTTCTATCGAAGGATAATATTCATACGAAATGGTTCCGTGCGGCACATCGCGCAATGCATGAATGAGTGGTGTATCTCCGGGCACATCCACCAGGCTTGCCTTGAATCGTTCGTTGGGAAAGAAAGCCACGTTGGCCGGATCCATCACAGTTATACCATCCACATTAAAGCTATATGGATAAATATCCGGATTAACCGGACCCACGGTAACACTCCAGATTCCAACCGAGTCTTTTACCATCTCCACCGGAGCTTTCAGAAGCTGTGCACTTAATTTTACGAGTGTAGCCCGTGGCGCGAGGTAACGAAACGTTATCGTTTTATCGGCATGTACCTGTGGCGAAATAACAAACGGGCCACGCGGTGGTTGTGCTATTGTGTTTTGAAAGCAACAGCACAAAAGCCACAACAAGGTTAGCTTAATACCAATTTGATTTTTTAATGTAGTCATACCAATCAATTCAATGTGATCTATCAAATAAGCTGATCCAAAATCAGCACACCTATCAATCCGATGATCGAGACGAGTGTTTCCATTACCGTCCACGAACGGAATGTGTCTTTCATACTTAGTCCAAAATATTCTTTAAACAACCAGAAGGCAGTATCATTCACGTGCGAACAAAAAAGACTTCCGGCACCAATCGACAAGACCATTAAATTGGGATCAACACCATTTTGCAACGTAAGTGGATAGACAATTCCTGCTGCTGTCAATCCGGCAATGGTGGCAGAGCCCAATGCCAATCGTAAAACTGCCGTTACAATCCAGGCTAACAAAAGCGGTGGTAATGTTAAACTACTGAGCACACCCGCTATTTCCGCACTTACGCCACTATCAACAAAAATCTGTTTCAGAATACCGGCACTACCAATAATGAGCAGGATCATGGCAATGTCCTTAACGGCATCGGCATATACATTCATAATCTGGGTAAGACTTTTCCCCGTGCGGATGCCAAGCGTATAAGTAGCAATCAAAATAGTGAGTGCCATCGCTACATTGGGTTCAGCAAGAAAATTTAATACCTGAACCATTGAATCATTTCCCGTAACTAATCCAGTAAATAAAGTAGCCACTCCAATAATCAGAACCGGTAGCAACGATGAGATTAAACTATTTGCAACTCCGGGAAGCTCTTCTTCTTTCTTTTCTACCACCATACTTAATGTATTGGTGGATGGAATTTTCTTCAACGTTCGTGAGAACATAGGACCAGCTAGGATGATGGCCGGAATAGCAATGATGATTCCATACCCAAACGTAACAACCATGTTGGCCTTAAACTGCATTACCAACGCAATGGGCGATGGATGAGGTGGTAAAAATCCGTGCATTACCGATAGCGAAGCCATCATGGGTAATCCGATATACACAAGAGGAAGTTTGTAACGATACGCAACTGAAAAGATAATGGGGATGAGCAACACAAATCCAACATTATAATAGAGTGGTATGCCCACGATAAATCCGGTAAGACTCATAGCCCAGATCAGATTCTGCTCGCCAAAAACTTTTTGCATAACGCTGGCAATGCGTTGTGCGGCTCCGCTCTCGGCTACCAGTTTACCAAGCATAGCCCCTAACACGATTACGATAACAAGCGAACCCAGGGTATCGCCAATACCTTTGTTAACTGATTTGGAAATTTCCGGTAATGGAATGCCTAATGAAATTCCTGCCAGCATGGCCACCAACAGGAAAGCCAGAAAGGGATTTACCTTTGCCCAGGTAATCAACAACACCAGGCAAACAATACAGATAATAAGGATTATAAAACTCATGCAGTGCTATGGATGGAATTGAATCACGGCAAGAGCTTGAATTATTTAAAGAGCAAAGGTGCCAACTGATATAAACTTCTTCGCCAGGTTTGAAACTCGTGTGCAGTTCCTTCTGAGATATAAGACACTGCATTGAATCCGGCAGCCTTGAGTGCTTCGGTAGCACTCTTCACTCCATCGGGCCGCTCTTTACTGCCACAGCTTAAAAAGATAAGTTTGACTTTCGATTTATCTTTAATGTCCTCGGGTTTGTATGTACCACCGCTAAGCAAACCATAATGCGAAAAAACTTCGGGCTTATTGAGCGTTATCATTTTCGTTTCCATGCCGCCCATTGATAAACCGGCCATGGCACGATGAGCCTGATCTGAAATCGTTCTGAAGTTGGTATCTATGTAGGGAATTAATTCATCTACTAAAACAGTTTGAAACGCATCCACTTTAAAGTCGCGTAAACCACCAAACTTAATTTCATTGGTCATTCCATAAGTCATCACAATGATAAAAGGTTTGATTTTACCTGCGGCAATCAGATTATCCATAATCAGGTTGGCACGACCTTGATTACTCCATGCAGTTTCATCCTCACCCCAGCCATGTTGAAGGTATAACACGGGATATTTTTCTTTGCTTTTATCGTAGCCCGGTGGTGTGTACACAAAAGCTCTGCGCGATGT
Source organism: Cytophagales bacterium (assembly GCA_003537495.1). Classification (GTDB taxonomy): domain Bacteria; phylum Bacteroidota; class Bacteroidia; order Cytophagales; family Cyclobacteriaceae; genus ELB16-189. The sequence continues at coordinate 3,356 of DPSB01000279.1, forward strand.
ATTCGTGCTTTTAGAAGGAAACAAGATTTGTTCTACTTTACCATGCGGAACATCTTTCAGTGCATAGAAGTCCTGATCGTGTGCTGGAATTTCAATACCACTCTCCCACCGAACAGAACCATAAAAATTCACCGCACCCGGATCGTTAAACTTTCCGCCATCAATCTTCACATTATAATAATGAAAGCCTTCATCCAATGGACCAGCTGTAGTCCCAGTCCAGAAACCATCTTCACCTTTTGTAAGTTTAGTACCGCCTCTACCGCCAAGGCCTAAGCTTACGCGAACGCTATCGGCTGCCGGGGCGAGAATTTTAAACCGCGCATAGCCTTGTGAGTTAACCTGCGGATATTCCTGCTGTGGTTGATTCAAACTGGAAGGTTTAAAATCTTCGATGATGGGTTGATTAGTTTGAGCAAAACTTGCTGAAGCAACAAAACCCAATACTATTGCGAAATATTTCATGACTTTCATTTAATAGCGGAACAAATTTATCAATGCGAATCTCGCGCTACTTTCGATCCGGATTTACCTACCAGAAAATCAAGATCAGCGCCTTTATCGGATTGCT
>DPSB01000649.1 GCA_003537495.1 Cytophagales bacterium
GTGCTGAATGGCTGCTACTAAAATAAAATTTTCTCCTTCTATTAATTTGGTTAGGGATAGTGAATATGAGTTTAATTATATCGCTACACCCAATGCTTCAAATGTTTTTACTTCAATATTGAACGATATAAATGTGGGCACAAAAGCCCATGTTGTAATTGGTGCTTATGGGACTGGTAAATCATCCTTTCTTTTAGCATTTAAACAAACACTCAAGAAATCCTTTATTCATTTTAAGGGACATACTAAACTACTGAACTCTGTTCCTAATTATGAGTTTATATCGTTTGTTGGTGAATATACATCTCTGGAAGAGGTGTTTGCCAAAAGATACCAGCTTGGAAAAAAATATTCATCTTCCGATATAATAAAAGCAATTGATAAAGAATATAAAGCTTTAAAGAAGAAAGGGGCTGGCCTTGCTTTAGTGATAGATGAGTTTGGCAAATTCCTTGATTATGCAGCAAAGAATAACCCGGAATCAGAATTATATTTTATTCAACTCTTATCAGAGTGGGTTAATGATGCAAACAATGATGCATTATTCATTGCAACGCTGCACCAGGACTTCAGCAGTTATGCATTACAACTTAATAAACTGCAAAGGCAGGAGTGGGATAAAGTAAGAGGGAGGTTAAAAGATATTCCGTTTAATGAACCTGTAGAGCAGTTACTATTTCTTGCAGCAGAGAGAATTGATCAGAAGTTTCCACAGAAAAAGATTGATAAGACCTTCGATAAACTCTTTACTGTTATCAGAGATGCAAAAGCATTTCCATTAAAGGATTATTTTGATAAGGAACTGGCTAAGAAACTTTATCCATTTGATATATTATCTGCAGCGCTGCTTACCATGTCGCTGCAACGCTATGGGCAAAATGAAAGAAGTCTTTTTTCATTTATTGAATCCAATGACCATCTTGGAATAAATGCTTTTGCACAAAACCAAAATTGCTATTACAGTGTACCTCAGTTGTATGATTACCTGATGTACACATATTTTGGGGTTTTAAGTACAAAAGCCAATCCTAACTTTCAGCAATGGTCAAATATTCGTGTGTCTTTAGAAAAGATAGATGGTTTATTCCCAGGCGAACAGCAAAGCGATGCGGAGGCGATGATTAAAACCATTGGTCTCCTCAATATTTTCAGTAATGCTTCTGCCAAATTAGAACCGCAGTTTTATATTAGCTATTCCAAGCTTGCACTTGGCATTAAAGACCCAGAGGAAATTTTACGGGCGCTCACAAGCAAATTGATTATCCGGTATGTAAGGCATAATTTCCGCTACACTTTTGTCGGCAGCAGCGAACTAGATATTGAGCTGGCAATCGATGATGCAGGCAAATTGGTTGAAAAAGTCTCAAATGTTGTCCATCACCTCAATCAGTATTTTGAGTTCCCGTTCATACCAGCTAAATCAGCCTTTTATGAAAAAGGAACGCCCCGTTTCTTTCAATTCAAATTAACAGAAGAACCAATCAGGCAAATTCCGGAAGGTGAAGTGGACGGGTTTATAAACCTTGTTATTTCTGAAGATGCAAAAGCAGTTAAAAGGATTGAGCAAACTTCGGCAGAAGAGAAAGAGTGCATTGTATATGGCTTTTATAAGAACACAGTAGAAATAAGAAATACGCTTTTTGAAATTCAAAAAATAGAAAAGGTAAAAGAATCCAATAAAGAAGATAAGATTGCCATAAAGGAACTTAATAATATCAAAGAACATTATGTAAAGCTGCTCAACCATTTTGTAATAGACAACCTGTATTCAAACAACGGCAATGTAACATGGTATGCAAGAGGAAAAAAGCTCTCAATAAAAAGCCGGCATACATTCAACCAGGAGTTGTCGAAACTTTGCAATGAAGTTTATTTCTCAACCCCGGTGTATAAAAATGAATTAATCAATAAGACAAAAGTTTCGTCGCAAATTTCAACGGCCAGAAAAAGGCTAGTTGAAAAGTTAATTACTGATTTGGATAAACCCAATATTGGATTTACTGAATCTGAGTTTCCACCAGAAAAGTCTATTTACCTGACCCTGCTTCGTAAAACTGGTATCCACCAAATAGCAGATGAAATAGGCACTTTAGATACGCCAACAGATACATCTTTTGTTTTGCTATGGCATGCAGGCGAACAATTTTTACAGAATTCAAAAAATAAAGAAAGAAACATAGCTGAGTTTATTTCGGTTTTGTCTGCCAGACCTTTTAAATTAAAACAAGGGGTAATTGATTTTTGGCTGCCGGTTTTTTTACTGGCAAAACAAAATGAATTTGCTTTGTATGAGGGAGATGTGTATGTGCCGGAAATCACCCCTGATGTGCTGGATTTAATGAATAAAAAACCGGGCATGTTTGCTGTAAAAGCGTTTGATGTAAATGGTATCAAGCTGCAGCTTTTTAACAGGTACAGGTTGTTTTTAAACCAAACCGAAAATCATAAGCCCACTAACAAAACTTTTATACAAACCATCAAGCCTTTTCTTGTTTTCTATAAAGACCTACCGGAGTATTCAAGAATAACAAACAGGCTCGAAAAGAAAACACTCAACCTGCGAAAGGTAATTGCAACAGCCAAAGACCCTGAGAAAGCTTTTTTTGAGGATTTTCCGGCTGCACTAGGATATAGCCTTGAAGAACTGCAAAGCAATCCCAAAGCAATAGAGCGGTTTTTAAAACAATTGCAGGATTCAGTAAGAGAGCTAAGGACAAGCTATGATAGCTTGGTTGACAGGCTGGAAGCTTATTTATTAAAAGATATCTTAAACAGCAAGGAAACTTTTCCTGCATATAAAAATGAAATCAGAAAACGGTTCAGTAAATTAAAAACACACTTGCTGCTGCCGCAGCAAAAAACATTTTACACCCGTATTCAGTCAGAGCTGGACGATAGAAAAGCCTGGTTAGGCTCCATTGCACAGTCCTGTATTGGCAAGCCTTTAACTTCGATATCTGATGAAGACGAAGTGTTGCTGTTTGATAAACTGAAAGATATTTTTTATGAGCTCGATAATCTTTCAGATATTAGTAGTATTGATATAAATGATGATGCTGAGGAAGTGGTGAAACTGGAAATAACCTCTTTTGTACAGGGCCTGAATAAAAACCTGCTGCGGATACCCAAGGGCAAAGCCAAAGAAGTAGATACAGCCGTAAATCAGTTAAAAGCCACATTGGGTAAGGATAAAAAAACAAATATTGCAGCTTTAACCAAATTGCTCCAGGAGTTATTAAAGAATGAATAAGAAAGTAAGACATGTATTAGGCATTTCTGGCGGAAAGGACAGCGCAGCACTGGCGATATACCTGCACCAGAAATATCCGCAACTGGATATTGAATACTACACTTGCGACACTGGCAAGGAGTTGCAGGAAACCTATGACCTGATTACAAGGCTGGAAGGATACTTGGGAAAAAAGATAACATTATTAGAAGCAGCTAAAACAGAAACACAAGACCCATTCGATTTTCTTTATCAATCTTTTGGCGGCTATCTGCCTTCTTCCAATGCAAGGTGGTGTACAAAATATTTAAAGCTGCAGCCTTTTGAGCAGTTTGTTGGCGATGATTTGGTGGTTTCTTATGTTGGCATACGGGGGGATGAAGACAGAGAAGGCTATATTTCAAAGAAGCCGAACATTCAATCAATATTTCCCTTTAGAAAAAACATTTGGAGTGAGGATGTAATAAATAAGGTTTTAAAAAATGAGAACATACCTGCCATAAAGGAGATATATGAGTTCAATACTTCTGGCAAGAACCTTGAAAGAATCATACAAACAGTGCAGCAGCCGGTATCAATAAGGTTTTCTGTTCATCAAAAATTAAACCTGCTGTTAGATTTGGGCACCAGAGAATTCAACAAAGTGGTATTTGAGTTTTTAAAAACCACTAATTATCCTTTGGCACACCTAACTGAATTTGCTTTATGCGATAATGAGGATGTATTGGGAAGGGAGGATATTTTCAGTTTGTTGAGGGACAGTGGTGTAGGTGTACCGGCGTACTATGAAAAAATTGGCTTTGAAGTAGATGGCAAAAAAGGGGAATATGCCCGTAGCCGCTCTGGCTGTTATTTTTGTTTCTTTCAACAAAAAATTGAATGGGTGTGGCTGTATGAGCAGCACCCTGAAAAGTTTAAGCAGGCAATGGAATATGAAAATGAGAAAGAAGGGTTTACTTGGAACCAAAACGAAAGCTTGCAGCAATTAATAAAACCTAAAAGAATCGAAACGATAAAAACTGAATTTCTTAACCGTAATAAAACGAAAGCAAAATCACCCTACTTACTTGATGTATTAGATGATACAGAAATGGAAGGATGTGCTGCTTGCTTTATTTAATTTTTATGGAGTTTAATTTTGAAGAGTGGTCGCTACAGCGGCTTATTACTATTTATGATGAAAAGAAACTAGATTTAAATCCACCTTACCAGCGTGGAGACATCTGGACTCTCCCAGCAAAAAAGAAGTTGATTGATTCAATAAAA
>DPSB01000414.1 GCA_003537495.1 Cytophagales bacterium
CTGAGCAACAGGGTAGTTTCGTTCATGTTCGAAATATAGAAGTATGAAAAAATCGCAGTCGTATGCTATCCGTTTACTTACGTTTATAATCGTTTACAATCGGATATATTGATTTTAGGAAACTCCAAGAGCGGCTGAAAAATCTTCCATTTTTCTCAAATTTTCAATAAACAGGTTCGATAAATGGCACCTTGGGTCTACCAGGGCCGGCAAGTCAAAATTTTTTTGACTTGCCGAATGGCCTATTTCCTTGATTTTGTTTGAAATTGAAGTGATTACCTCCAAAACAACATTTATGTTTTCGGTTCGATAACCACTGATTTTCTTATCATACAAGATACCTTCCGGAAAGAACAATTCCTGCATCTGTTTCCGGTGCGAACATTCAGAAGAATCCCACAACGCAGCCAGATTAGAGCATATTTCCAACGACTTGTCAATGAACTTGACGGGGTTCGATAATTCTTTCTGCATGGATGCCAATGACGTGTCAAGTTTGGTGAGTTCTTCTTTCAGTTTGTTTGACACCCGTTCGTAAATATCCCGCTCTACTTCCCCGAAGGCAAAACGCTCTTCAATTATAAGGATAGTAAGTAGTATTGACATGCACGCACGGTGTGTTTAAACTGGGGAGGCGCAACCACACGGAAAGCATTTCGAGACTTTGCTTGACTAGCAAAAGCATTCATACCCGAACTCAGAGTCACTATAAATCGCGCTTGCTCACCGGTCCGTGCGGGCTAAGTACTTAGTGGCAGAGAGGCGTCTGCAAAAAAGAAGAGGTTGCCTTGCGAGCAACCCCTTTCCCCAAACAAATATCAGATTAATCTTCGTAGTAGGAATACGTATATGATTCAGACCAGCCATCACCCGAGCGTACCATTTTTGTGATCCGTCCCTTGGTGTCAAAGTCAGGATATGTAATGGTTGTTGTTCTTAAATTTGCTTCATCGCCAGGTCCATCCCAGTAGTCAAGCGAAGCCACGAGTTGTTTGCTCGCTTTACCATAAAACCCTCCGATTACTTTCCAGTTTGAGTCAACTGCGTTTGTTTGTTGCAGGGCGCTCAGGTTTCCAGATCCAGATGTCACGAACTTAAATTCTTTGATTCGATTGACTGCACCTGCATCGTTGTAGCGTGTATGGCGAATGACATTTTCATTTTGAATATCGATGGTGAATTTCACATGATCTGTGCCACCCCAATGTTCGATGAGTTTAGTCATGTAGCCCTCTGCATTGTACTCATACGCTGCCCATTCTGTTTTTTCAGAATCCCAAAATTCTTTTGTGATTCTTCCACCGCCATCAATTTCATATACTGTATTGCTACCATCGCGTGTGATGGTGAGTTGGTTAGCCACGGTATAGTTAAATGCAATCACAGAAGGTTCCCCAGGTTCTTCCCCCTCACCTGTCCACACGTTATTGATGCTGGTGACACGTTTGTTTGCGTCATAAATAAATTCATACGTCTCCACGCCATCACCTTCATACACTACGCCCACGGTCTTGATCAACGAAGCAACCACATCAGGCCCGTTTCCGCCATCATCATCCCCATTACAGGAACTCAAAAACAATGCACTGACTGCCAGTGCACCTGCACATAAATACATTAGACTTTTTTTCATAATTGAACTTGTTTTAGGTTGATAAATTAGACTTCTTATTTAATTACCTCCGGAGACGATGATCAATCCGAGGCCGGTGATAAACAGTAAAAACATCAGGAACAAAAGGATGTTGACGTTCTTGCCCGCACCTTTAAACTCCTTCCAGATAAACACGCCCCAGAATGCGGCCACCATGGTAGCACCCTGGCCCAGTGCATAGGATATAGCAGCACCGGCTTTTCCAGCAGACATGTAGCTGAGGATACTTCCCAGTCCCCATATTAATCCACCCACGATGCCGACCAGATGCGTTGAAAAGCTTCCGCTGAAGTAATCCTTATAGGTAACCGGGGCTCCAACAAAGGGGCGTTTCATCAGGAGTGTATTGAATGCGAAGTTGCTGATGACGATACCCAGGGTAAAAATGAAAAACGCGGTATAAGGTGTAGCCATACCGGGAGTTGGCGACTCAAAGTTGTTCACGTCCATGGCTGCGGCCACGAACCGATAGAAGAAAGACATGAGGATACCGGCTACAATGGCCAGCCAAATTCCTTTTGACGAAGACTTCTTTTCGCCTGTTGCCATTTTCCCAGAGGCGATACCATTGAAGATGATAGCCAGTACGATCAGTGCGACACCCAGAAACAAGATTACCGGATCGCCTTTTGGTGTGCTGATATAATTGATGATCACACCCAACACGAGTGCCAGACCGACACCCAACGGAAACGCCACTGCCATTCCTGCGATTGAGATGGATGCTGACAACAAAATGTTTGCAGCATTAAAGATAATCCCACCAATCATGGCACTCCAGAAATTTGCGGGATCTACCTGAACGAGGTCAGTAGTGAAACTCCGGCCTTGTTCTCCCATGCTACCGAGTGTAAAACCAAACAGGAGCGATACCAACAGAACTCCGATGACATAGTCCCAATAGAAAAGTTCGTAGCGCCAGCTTTTGGATGCAAGTTTTTGGGTATTTCCCCATGAACCCCAGCATAACATGGTGATGATGCAGAAGAACACGGCCAAAGAATAACTACTGATAATATACATGCGATGTTTGATTTAGGTTTGGTTATCGATGAATTTTACGTTCTGTGAATGCAAGTGCTTCGTTCCAATGCCGGAGGTACCAGTTGGGATCACGGTCTTGTTCATGGACGCGATACTCGTGGTATAAATTCTCTCCCCGTAGCAGGATGTGGGCGTTGCTGTTTTCACGATAATGTGGACTACTGTCCATGGTATGGATAAAAAGCCAGGTGCGTGAAAGTGATTTTTTATCTTCCCGCAGTGCGTTGTTCAGCCACTCCATCTGCAGTGGTACATCGAACAATACACAGGAGGTGAACTGTTCTGGTATCAGGGCAGCCTTCAATGCTGGTAGTGCGTCATTGCCGACACCGATAAGGGCCCGGAACCGGTGTCCGGTTCTGACCCGATATTCCTTTTCAATTTCCGGGATGACATTGCGGGTAAAATCTCCTGTTTGTTTTTTAAGGAAGACTACGATTACGGGAGAAAGCATCTGATCTTTGATGCTTTGCTGCAGATTGTTTATCATTTGCAGTCGTCCCTGCGCATCGATGTCTCCCTGGATGTATATTACCGGATACAACCGCTGCGTTGTAGCATACTCCGTGGGTAGCAGAACGTCATACCATTCTTTACTTATTATGTTGGCCTGACGGGTAACCTTTGCCGGCTTGGTTACTGTCTTTATATCGCCCCGATATTTTTTCCCCGTTACAGCATCACTAACAAAATTTAGTGCGTTGGGTAATGCGTCACGCCAGTATGAAAATTCATGCCCACCATTGCGGACGCGAAACTGGTGTGGGAAATTTATGTCGCGTAACAATACATGCAATTCTTCATTGCTTCTGGCCAGTGTTTCTTCATCATCGCCATTGTCTATGTAGAGCTTGAGTTCCTTCAGGTTTTCAATGTTGGGTTGTTGGAAGATGTGAAATGGTGAATGTTGTTTGTAGTGAGGTGTAATTCGGGCTTCATCGGTTTGGCCGACACCACCGAAAAGCCTTCCCCACTGATCATCCCAGCCAGCTGGATCTTCCGTTTTGTATTGTTCATCTGTCCGCACGGAGATACTGAGTGGCACGCTCACGGTGAATATCTCGGGGTGTTTAAGTGGAAGTATCAGGGCCCCAAATCCACCCATGGAATACCCAACGGTGGCACGGTGATGTTTGTCAGGGATGGTGCGATATTGTTTGTCGATGAATGGGACGAACTCTTGAACAAACATATCCTGGTATAAGAATTTACCTGCGTAATCATTCACATAATAATTCCGAAAGCCTTCGGGCATTACGTAAATCATGGGTACAATTTCTTTACGCTCTACTGCGGCATCGACATATTGGCTCACGCGGCCGTACTCCAACCAGGAGGATTCCGTATCGCCCAATCCATGCAAGAGGTAAACAACGGGGTAACGTTGTGTAGTAACGAAATAATCTTGCGGGACGATGATAGTGTAGCGAACGTCTCGCCCTAGTATTGGACTGTGGAAGGTGAGACTTTCCAATATGCGCGGTTGAGCAAAACCTACCGCCTCAACTAACAAAAACAACCACACTCCGATCAACTTCTTCATATCAATTATTTAAACTTGACTTGATGGTTGCAAATGAACTTTGGAGTCCGTTGAGAAAATCCTGAAAGGAATCTCTACCTTGACGCACCCGATACTCATAACCGATTTGGTTATTCCGGAGAGTTTTAGACAAAGCGTGGTATGCCTCATAGGAGGATGCGCCATCCGTTATGTCCAGATAGTAAAATACGTTCTCTGAAACTGGAGCTGAAGTGTTATCCAGATTGGCGTTATACAGGAAGCAATCACCAAACAAATTCTCTACCCCTGCCGCTACTGTTACGGCATATTGCCCACCGGCACCTTGAGCTATTAACACCCGGTTGGCGGTCTGACTTTTAGTGCGGTATTGCGTATCTACAAACGAGACGACTTGTTCCATAAAGGTTTCCGTGACGGGTTCACCAGCGGGTATTTCCACTAAAACCGATTGGTATAGTTGGGTGGTTGTCATGGCATTTCGGAGGATGGAGAACGCCTTAATCCTGTTGTCATATGAATCTGGCGTGGCGGTATCGTGAAAGAAGTAAAGCACCGGGTAGTGAACTGTTGCCACAGCATAGTCATTGGGAAGCATGATGTTTACTTGACGACCTGCGATTTCAACAGTATTAATTTGTGCGGTGGTGATGAGTTCCCCTGGGGATGCTGGATCTGGTTGCGAGGGATACGCGATTCCCTGCATGGCATGACTTATAAACGTTAGCGCCTCCTGATAAGATTGTTTCCAGTAATCAAACGAGTGGCCACCGCTCCGCACGCGGTATTCATGTTCAATTCCAGCACTACGCATAAGTGCATGCAGGCTGTTGCTGGTGAAGATGAGTGATTCTTCATCATCACCACAGTCGAGAAAATATTTAACCTGATTATGTTCCGGTGGGGTTCCGGCATTAAAAAAATGGAAAGGGCTATGGGTCTTGAAGTAGTCAGATATTCGGGCTGCACCCGACACGCCTTTAGCGGGACCAAAGTTGGGCGCCCATTGGATATCAAACGAGCCTTGTGTTTCTGTCAGGTACTGTTCATCAGTTCTGAACGACATACTTAACGGTACGCTCACCGAAAAAACATCTGGGTTAAGGGCCGGAAGGATAAGTGCACCGTACCCGCCCATGGAGTAGCCCATTACAGCGCGTTGTGATTTGTCCGCTTTTGTCCGAAACTTCCGATCGATCTCAGGCACGAGTTCGTGAACGAACATATCCATGTATGGATAGTTGCCGTTGTAGCGGTTAATGTAATAGGTGTTATAGGCTTCGGGCATTACAAAAATCATGGGTACGGATGTGGTTGCGTTCCGATCTACGTAATATTGGAGTCCACCGCTGGTGTACCAGGCTGTCTGCGAGTCACCATAGCCGTGCAGCAGATACACGACTGGATAAGTTGCGTTGGATGTGTTGTAGTCTTCTGGCAACAGCACCGCATATTTTACGGCACGATTGAGCCGAGTGCTTTGCAGGCTTTGATCCCGCACCAACCGTGTAAAAGGTACTTCCGGGTCTTCTGATCCGGGGTCTTCACCGCATGAGGTTAGTCCTGTTGTGAACAACACCATAATACAACCCGCAAAAATCATCTGCACTTTCATCTTCAGGTTCTTAGTTTGCAACGATGGGGTTAATGGATTGTGCCGGAACATCTGCATAGGTGATGTATGACTTATGATAAATTCTGAAGTCAGGATCTGGGTTCACCCATATTATTTCGAGTTTGTGATTG
>DPSB01000585.1 GCA_003537495.1 Cytophagales bacterium
GCCTGGTATGCGCTGAGCTAACTCAGGTAAGAATTTTTCAATTTCGGCATTCGTTGTTAGCCCTTTACGGGCAAAGACTCCATAAATTTGGCTTGAGTTTTGTTTTCGACCAACCATTGCAATCATACCTTCATCACTATCTTGCTTTGAAAAAATAACGTCAGCCGGAAGGTTCATTTTAATCATGGCTGTCTTTTCAAATTCGGCTTTTTCTTTTTGTGAACTTTCTTTGGTGATCTCTAAATAATCTTTCACCGTGGACGTTGAGGTCGAAGTTGCAACTTGAGTTGATGAATTGATAGAAGGCCTATTCTGCTGAGAAGAATTTAAATTCGCCGGATCCGCACTGTTTTGTGATACATTTGGACTAAAAGATTCTGCTTGAGAGCCAGAGCCACTCTGTTTGTTTTGAGACGATAAAATCGATCTTGTCTTCGGCAGAAGAAGTAATAGTCCTAAAATAAGACCAATGGAAATATAGATTTTAGTGGATTGAGACATTGTCTTTTCCTACCTAGTCTGAATACAATAATGATGCTAGTATGATAGGAAGTGGATTTCAAATGATAACTTTGAATTTCAATGGGTAGGCTCTGATGAGCTCTGTTTTCCCAATTAAAAACACTAATGGTTTTACCCTTAATGAAGTGCTTATCGCATTAGGTATAGTTTCGATTGTCATTCTGATTGCTTCTGCAATGCTTGAACAAGTTTTTCTGACACAAAAAAGAGTTGCTATAGAATCTGATACTTCTTTGTTTATCGATTCACTTTCAGCTTGGATTAAAAGTCCGCGGACACAAAATATTGCTACCTTACCAGTGAACTTAAATCCGGCGCATTCTTGCACGGGCGCTTTTAATGGATTGAATTTACCTGACGAGGTGAATCCAAATGTCTGGAATGGCGTCAATATAACAATTCCGATTTCGACCGGTGGTGGGGATTGGCGTTACCGTGGTTTTGGAGATCATCCTGCCGATGGATCGACCTCACTAGCCGCAGGAACTTTAATTACGGATAACTTGCAGATTGCCCCGGGTGATGGTTTGCAAGCGCGATTTCGATCTCTGACTCACGTGGTTCAAACCGATAACGTGATTGATAAAATCACCACCGGCGTCATGCTTCGGCGGGTAATGCAGANTCGATTGAAGTTGATCAAAAAAATTTCAAGTACATTAACCGGAGCAACGGATGATAAAGCAGTCCGAGACGTCTATTTAGAATTTCCAGTTGGAGTTCTAGGCGCAGTCGTGCAGGCCTGCTTACCTGAAAAAAGTATGGCGGATGCCTGCCGCGTTCAAGGAACTGTTTTAGACCCGGCAACGGGCACTTGTAAGCCTGCGGCGACTTGTGAATTTAGCGGACGTTACATTGATTACGGGTGCACAACAGATAATGGATCTTATCCTATTTCGATGGGAACTTATCCTTGCAACCAATTCGCTTTACTTGGTAATCCAGCTCAGGCCATCAATGAAATATCGGGATCGCAGTCCTGTCCGGCCGGCAGCCAAGTTTTCTTTATGGGTGAAGCCGGACCTTTGCCAAATTCATTTACCGTAAGCTGTGGAAAAAAATGTTCTTTCACGGTTACACATACCTATTGGGAAAAATATTATTCCTGTATGAGGTGTAATTAAAATGAAATCAATTTTACGTTCTCGTAAAGGATTAAGTTTAGTCGAAGTTTTAATTGCAGCCGCAATTCTAGGAATTGTTGCGGTCGCTATTTCAAGTGTGAGTGTGTACCTTAAATCAAATACTCAGCAGTATTTGGCTACGTCTGAAAGCACTGAATTCGTCAGATCCCTTTCGAATTGGATGTTAACCACAGATGCATGTCAATCGTCGCTTGTAGGGCAGGCCTTGCCAGCGACTTCAACCCCATTGGTGTTAAATGGTTACAAAGGTTTTGGCGCCCAAGCTTCGACTCCAATCCAAACAGGATCGGCGATCAGCTTACAGCTGCGTGTAAACAGTTTGACTTACTTTGATAAAGATCCAAGTTTAGCAACGCCTTTCATGTACAACGGAGTCAACCTGTCCCGACGTATTGCGATTATTAGTTTATCGACGGAAACCGTCGTCGAACCTTCCGCACCTCGACAATTGAAAACTCAAAATATTGAATTGCCCGTTTTGGTTGATGGGACAAACACGATCCAGTTCTGCTTAAGCGATATGAATCAAGCCCAGGCTTGTGCCGCGCAGGGGGGAGCCGTCAATCCCATCACGGGTCAGTGTTTGACCCAAACCAGCTGCGAAATTACCGGTTCTTATTCGCAACCGGTGTCGAATCCGGCTAGTGAATGCTGCGGTTTTTCACCTGATGCCAATTGTACAAAAGTTTGTATTTACATGTCGGTGGTATTATTGGCTTCCAGCGCCATCTATGAATACACCGGCTTTGCTTACGCTGATGCTTTAGGAACGTTGGGCCTCGCCTGGTTTTCCTATAAAGAAGGTAAAGAATGTTTTGAAAAAGCAGCGAACAAACATTGCGGCTGCGATCATTAGAATTTCAAAATACTTTGGTGTATTTCAAATCTTCGCGAAAAGAACTTATAAAAACCTTTCAGGTCTTATAACGGATATTAAAAGACCTGAAAGGTTTTATGGTCGAAAGTAAGAAGGGAAAATTTAAAAAGCACAACTTCTTCAGTACTTTAGCAATTGATGTCAATTCAAATAACAGAAGCCAATCGAAACCATGCCGAGGCAATAGTCAGCTTACTTACTCAGTTAGGTTATACCGATTCTATTACTGCAGTTGAATATCGTATTGAAATGCATCAACAGCCTGGTTACAAAATTTTTGTGGCTACTAATCAAACCGTTGTCGGATTCATTGCCATTATGATTTATCAAAACCTACACATTTCAGGATCAATTGGTCGCATAACTGCCTTTTGTGTGGACGAGCAGCAACGAGGCAAGGGTATTGGTACACAACTTTTACGCTGCGCTGAATCGTTTCTGAAATCAGAAGCTTGTTACAAAGTTGAACTAACCAGCAATAATAGGCGCACCGAATCGCACGTGTTTTACAGCCATCAGGGATATGAACAAACCAGCCAGCACTTTGTAAAACGACTGGATTAAAATCAAATGTCGGACTTCTTGAGTTTGAGATACGAGAAGTAGTTGAAGAGTGCTGTCCAGCCAAGTGCGATCAACACGGCTGTAATGGAAACATAATCTTGTATTTCCTGCAAGGCATAGCGAGCAAATGGAAGTGGAACGAGATTCGTAATTGATTCCAACGGAAAGAATTGTTGTAACCAACCAATTTGATCTGACCAGTTTTCCCTGAAAAGATTTACTTTAATGATCGCCTCAATCATGTGCGAGAGCATCAGCAATACAATGGTTAATCCCGAACGTTGTACTAACACACCTAACATTAGTGCATACGAAAGAAAGGCGAACACTTCTAAAAAGTAAGCAATAAAAAACTCAGCACCCATGAAGAAGAAATCCCACTCAATTTTAGGCGTATAAATAAAGCCTGTCAAAAGTGTGATTGAGAGAATCATGGCAACGCTTACAAAGCTTAGCATTATGTTGGTAAGAATTTTCGATTTTAAAAACTCCCATCTACTCAATCCATCAATCACATTCTGCCGTAGTGTACGGTATTGATATTCGTTGGTAATAGAGATAACTACCATTACCGCCAAAATAATTTTAAATAAGCCACTTATCCAGATTAGGTTTTGCCAGATATCCGGAAAGTGATACAACGGAATTCGATTGATATTGATAGACGCACCAAACTCAGAACTTTTGTTGGCAATCCATTTTAAAATTTCCATGCCACTGGCAGTGGTAAAGCCTAAGGTTAAAAAATACAAGCCACAGATTACCCAAAAGGTTCTGTAGCTGGTCATTTTCTTTAAATCTATCTTTAATAAGTGAAGCATGAAATTTCGGATTTAAGATTTTTAAAATTTCGGATTGATGACGCTGGGCTCATAATAATTTTATCCATTTCGAAATTTCAAACTCGAAATACGGAATTCTAAGTTCGAAATCATTTCGCATCAGCCAGGATTTCGAGAAACTGTTTTTCCAAACTCTTCTTGCGCGTAGCCAGGTGCGAAGCCACAATTCCTTTATCAAACAAAAACCTGTTCAGGTCTTTACTGTGAAAGCCTTCTTTCATCATTACCTGAAAAACTCCATTCTCTTTTTTAATAATGCCGCTACCTACAAATTCCTGTAACAGAACTCCAAGATCATCGTGGTACGCTTGTACTTCTACAATCTCTTCGCCTTTACCTACATCATCCACTGGCCCAATGTGCATCAGGTTGCCGCGCTTTAAAACAGCAAAGTGCGTACATACTTTTTGTACTTCATCCAACAAGTGACTGGCCAGAATAATGGTTTTTCCATCGTTCGCAATTCGCTTAATGATTTCACGAATCTCTGCAATACCCATTGGGTCTAATCCATTGGTGGGTTCATCCAGAATTAAGATTATCGGATCACTTACCAATGCGGAGGCAATGGCTAAGCGTTGCTTCATACCCAACGAATACGTTTTATACTTATCGTCTTTGCGTGCCGAGAGTTCTACAATGTCCAACACCTTGGCGATGTTGTTGGGATCGGCTCCCTTAATCATTGCATTCAATTCCAGATTTTTCTGGCCGCTCAGGTAAGGATAAAAAATCGGGTGTTCCAGCACGGCACCAATTTTTCTCCGTGTATGGTGCGTGGCTTGTTCACCAAACCAACTAAAACTTCCTGCGGTTGGATTTACAACTCCCATTAACATTCCGAGTG
>DPSB01000590.1:0-549 GCA_003537495.1 Cytophagales bacterium
TTGGAATTCGCGTGCAACAATCAACAGCCAGCTTTTTCAATCGTCACTTTTTTGATGACATCTACGCAGGTGAGATTATTATGGATACCGAGCCTCCCGTTTTGCAGCAGGTAACCGTAGTTTCTCAGAATCAACTTCAGTTGGTTTTTAATGAAGCACTGGAAGTAACATCCGCGCAAGCGATAACCCATTACCTGGCTTCCAACGGTTTGGGCAACCCTGCCAGTGCAATTTTACAACCCGATGAAAAAACTGTGCTGCTTACGTTCGCGCAGAATTTTCAAAACGGAGTTACTACACAATTAACGGTTAGTAATGTAACAGATGTTTCCGGTAACGGAATAGCCGAAAGCACGACACCGTTTACCTTCTACTTCTTTGCACCGGTTTCTGCCAAGGACATAATCCTTACCGAAATTTTTGCAGACCCTACACCACAAATTGGTTTACCCGATGCCGAGTTTGTGGAATTGTATAACCGAAGTGCGGGCCCTATTGATCTTGCCGGTTGGAAGTTTACCGATGGAAGTTCAACCGCTACGCTGCCAA
>DPSB01000590.1:746-2563 GCA_003537495.1 Cytophagales bacterium
GTTCAACCGCTACGCTGCCAACACGAGTTATTTTACCCGGCCAATACCTGATCTTAACCGCTAATGCACATGCCACACTTTACAATACGTTTGGCAATGTGCTGGGTGCGGCAAACTTTCCCACTTTAAATAATGCAGGTGAGGCCTTAATGCTTCGGGCACCCAATAATCATCTGATTGATTCAGTTAACTTTAATCTGAGTTGGTATGCCGATGAAGATAAGCAAGCTGGCGGCTGGACGCTTGAGCTGATTGATGTTAACAACATTTGTGGCGAAGAAAATAACTGGACAGCAAGTGAAGCAACAACAGGTGGTACACCGGGGGCCGTTAACTCTGTAAATACCAACAAACCCGATTTAACCGGCCCACGATTGCTAGCGGTAGCTGTGGTTACTGATTCAGAGTTGTTGCTGACATTCGATAAAAAATTAGAGAAGCCAATTACTGCTCAACTCTTCTCCATTTTGCCAGATGTGTCCATTTTATCAGTTCAGTTGGTAGTGCCTTCCTTGCGACAGGTTAAACTTTTATTGTCAGGTAACGTGCAACCAAAGCAACTTTATACACTTACCATTGCCGGCTTACGCGATTGTGCTGGTAATGAAATTCAGCCCGCACATAACCAAAAGGTTTTTGCTTTACCGGAAGTAGCTGAGCCTGGTGATGTGTTGTTGAATGAAATTCTGTTTAACCCAAGACCGGGCGGAGTTGATTTTGTTGAACTCGTAAATGTATCAGACAAATACATTAATCTTAAAAACTGGTCGCTCGCTAATTTTGCAGATAACAGTATTACAAATTCACGGATAGTTACTTCAGGCGATTACATCCTTCCGCCTGCTTCCCCTGTAGTGGTTACATCAAACGGGAGCACACTCAAAAATCACTATCCATTGGCAGTAGAATCAAATTTTCTGGTTGCAGCCACTCCATCTATGAATGATGATGCCGGTTCGGTTGCATTGATTTCCGATGCTGGGATTAATCTCGATTACTTACTCTATGAGGATGATTTTCACACACCTATTCTTAAAGACAAAGAAGGTGTTTCATTAGAACGAATCTCCACCACAGTTGCTACCATGAATAGAAATAATTGGAAGTCGGCCAGCAGTGCTGCAGGTTTTGCTACACCGGGTTTTATTAACTCAAATTCAAAACCTGATTCTGATTTAAGTGAAGATCAGGTAATCATAGAACCAGAAATCTTTTCGCCTGATAGGCCGGGGCAAGACTTTGCAAAGATTCAATATAAGTTTGCACAAACCGGTTGGGTTGCCAATGTAAAAATTGCCGATCAGCAAGGGCGGATTTTAAAAGAACTGGCCAACAACGAAACGCTTGGTTACGAGGGTTTTTTCCGGTGGGATGGCGACCGTGCAGACGGTACCCGTGTGCGTGTTGGCTATTACTTTGTTTGGTTCGAGGTTTTTCAATTAGATGGTCAGCTAAAGACTTTTAGAAAGCGGGTGGTTGTGGCACGATAAAAACATCAACTCGGCTAATACATTAGCCAGATTTACATTAATTCAGCTACCACACTAGCCAAATTCACTTTTTTGATTCGTGCCATATCGGGCTTCATAGTTTTTTGTTTCAACCCATAGCCGTATTTTTGCCCATCTTTTTTCAAAACCCTTAATAAGGACTTGTTTTATGGCCAAATCAAAGAAAAAAACAGCTAAACCAGCTAAAAAAGCTGCTAAGGCTAAACCAGCCGCTAAGGCAAAAACTGCTGTAAAAGCTAAAAAGGTTGCTAAAAAAGCCCCTGCCAAGAAAGTCGCTCCCAAAAAAGTGGTAGCGAAAAAAGTTGC
>DPSB01000122.1 GCA_003537495.1 Cytophagales bacterium
GGCTTTGCGAATGATGCGACTTTGTCCGGCATGCGAACCATTTTCGTGTGGAATACTGAATTGCTCTATCCCTAAAACCTTTACACCACTTTTAGCGAGGTAATAGCAGGCTGCTGAGCCCATGGAGCCCACACCGATTACAATTACATCATACGATGCCATTACTCTTCTTTCAACGTAGCCAGAAAGCTTACCACATCGCGGATCTCGCGTTTGGTTAGCAAGTATTGCATGGGCGGCATACTGGATGGTGAATCGGTGCGCTTGCTTACAGCGGTTTTAAGAATCACGGTATCGGGTTTGTCGCCCGACTTTATCACAAACGAATCAGTAAGTTCCTTTTGCAAAATGCCAATTACTTTTTTGCCCGATGTAAGTTCAAGTGTTACCACCCCATAGCCATCGGCAATTCGCGCACTCGGGTTGATCAGGGATTCCAAAAGTTGCTCTCGCGTTAAGCGTTTGGCTACACCATTAATGCGTGGGCCAGCGGTTCCGCCATAGTCATCAATGGAATGACACCGTACACATTGTGCTGTGGGGTGACTCCAAAAGAGCCATCCACCTTTGGATGGATCGCCACCCAACAATGCACCAGCAAAGCTTGCACCTAATGAATCAGCTGATTGAGTACGAACGGCTTTTGCAAACCGATCTTTCAAGGTTTGTGATTTTGTGCTGTCAATTGCCTCAGCCAACTCTAATTGTAATTCAACAGGAAGTTTCTTTGATTCCAGTTTAGTAAGAATGGTTTCAAAAGTTTTTTCAGAAAACTCCAATGGTAAACTACCCAATGTAGTAATGGCTGCTTGTTGTTCTTCTGTTGTACGGGTGTTGATTACATCGGTAAGCAAAGTAGCCATCACTTTTTTATCAAGGTCGATTTTGCCCAAGAGATCTAATCCAGTCACGCGAACACTTTTGTCTTTATCGGCCAATGCAGCTGCGATTGCATCTTGCATGAACGTTGTGTTTAGTTTGGCCAATGCACGCAACGCTTCTATTTTTACTTCCGGTTGCTTATCGGATTTTATCCGTGTCAATAACTGCGAAGCTGCCGCATCAAGTTTTAACTTACCAATTGCTTTTGCTGTGCTCGTACGAATGGTTGCTGCTGAATTGGAAAGCTGTTGAATCAATATAGCCTCTGATTTTTGTTGTACTGTGGCGAGATCGCGAGTAATCTCACCCCGATAACGACCATCTACCCTATCCAATACCGAAGGTTTTGCCCAGGTACTTAAAGCTGCTATGGCTTCGGCACGTAATACTAAAGGCGCATTCTGTTTTTGCAGATAGGTTAATAAATTTTCCATGGCCAGATCTGTACCCACCCGCAGGTTGGCATTAATGCTTCTGCGGATCAGTGGTTCATTCGAAAAAGTAGTGGTTGTTAAAAGGTTGGCCAATGCCGGTAATGCTTCGGTTATTGACTTATCATCGTTAATGGCGCGAGCTGTTTCGGTTACGATAAATTCATCCACATCGTTTAAATACAAGGCAATGCCCGGATGTTGCATGCGTCTTAATGCTAGTACAGCACCGAGGCGTACCGCTCGAGATGGATGACTACTCAACGCCATCAGTTTATCTGCTTTACCAATCCGCGCCAGCGCTAATGCCGTTGCATGGCGAATGTATTCATCCGAATCGTTATTGGTTTGAAGTAATTCGATCAATGCATCAAAAGCAGCTTCATGTGCGATGCGGCCCAATGCTTCCGCTGCGAAGAATTTTACGCGTGGGTTTTCATCTTTCAATAATGGAATCAATTCAGCAGCAGCTTTAGCATACCGTACATCGCCCAACCAACGGGCAGCTTGTGCACGGATTTCGCCATCATGATCTTTCAAATAGGGAATCAGATTATCGGCAACGGCAGCATCCTTTCTTGCGATCTGGCTTAAGCCCCACACTGCATGGACGCGTGCCAATTGATTTTCTTTTTGGCTCAGATAGTTTTTGAATACTTCTGTTTGCTTGCGCGCTGCTAATTCAAACTGTGCTTTTTGTCGCACCCGCATATCGGCATGTAATAGCATCTTACCCAAGGCATCAGTATCGTATTCGGTAATATCCGACTTAATCAACTTTTCTGTTTCTGCCCGTATTGCTTTGTCAGGATTATTCACATCTAATTTCCAGATGCGTCCGTAATCTTTCGTGCCCCACCCTTCAATCCAATCACCCATGTACAAGGCTCCATCAGGACCAAAGTCAATACCGGTTGCCAGTACACCACTCAAAATCATTTTCGATTCCACAAACTCGAACGAAGCACCTTTTGGTTTTAGCTTAAAAGCATGAATCCCCGACTTGGTTGGGTTGCCCACAAACTCTACGATGAAAAAGTTATTCTTAAATCGTTTGCCCAAAGCCGTGCCCGGGTTATACAACATACCCGTTGGGCCGTTTACAAAATTTTTGATAGTAGGCAGAATGTATGCCGGCTGACCTTCGTGACGCGGGATGTACAACTTTTCATCCATCCATACTTTGTAAGTGTTGTTATCCGGATCGCGATACTTACCAAACTGCCAGTTGGTACGCCAACCAATGTCGGCACCATCAACCACATAAACCAGTCGCTCACTTTCACCCGGATGATCGCCATCGTTGTCTTCACTGATCAGGTTACCATATTCATCAAACACAAACTCGTGTGTGTTGCGATTACCATACGCAAATACTTCAAAGTTGCTGCCATCGGGTTCTGATCGTACAATCACACCGCTGTTGGGATGTTCATACTTTTCGCCATTGGGACCTGTGCCATTAAAACCAATATCACCAATCTGCCAATAGATACGACCATCGGGGCCAACCTCTATACCCGACATACCATGACCACCAAAGCCAATGTGAATTCCATATCCATGCGAGAGCGAAGTTTTCTTTTCGGCAAGTCCCCACTTGTTTTCATTAATGCGCCACAGATCGGGGCCAATGGCCACAAACAAATCATCGCCATGTTTTAGAACGCCACCGGCTGCATCGGTGGTTTCATCGTTGAAGTCTTCCACCACCAATTGCGATTTATCGGCAAAGCCATCGCCATCGGTATCTTCAATGCGATAGATGTGTTCTTTTTGAATGGTAAGGTCGCGCCAGTCGTGAGAGCCATCGCCATTAACATCGGTCAGCCATTCATTTTTAGTACTGAGTTCGGGTGCCAATACTTTCTTTAAGAAGGCCCGTTTGTCTTCGATTGTTTGTAAAGCGATAGACGCTATCTCCCAATCCTGATGGCCACGGATATCAAACTCCGAATCTTTTTGGCGGTTGGTGCGCGTGTAATAAATTCTTCCCTGGTCGTCAATATCAATTGACACAGGATCGGCCACAAGCGAATCGCTGCCCCAAAGGGTAAGTACCAACCCTGAATCAATTTGCGGAACTACGGTTTTCTGAATGGATTGTGCCAAGGTTGCAGCTGCTGTGGGCGATAACTGTTTAGTTCGAAGATCAGCGGGTGGTTTTTCGCAACTGAAAACGATCGCAGTAATGACTAGCAGAGTAGATACTTTAAGGCGCATTGCTTATTGATTAGTTTCGAAAGATAAGAAGTTTAGGAATTTAAGCCCTCAACCATCTTAACTCGTGCGTTAACTACATTTGGTTTGCCCTCTCCCACGGGAGAGGGCGGCAGAAATTATCTGAACTGAAAAGTTTTGTTGGGTGAGGGACTGACCATTCGTGTAGTATCGTAAATGTGTATTTTGCCATTCTACTAACTTTGAGTCTTTAAAAACATTTCTCTCATGAATAAGCTTATCAAACTCTGCCTGTTGGCATTTCTTCCATTCGTTGGATTCGCGCAGGATAAACTCAAACGCATGCCGGGCTACGATCAATATAGTAAGATCGCCCCGCAGATTCGTTCATCCATCAAGTCAGGAAGCCTGACAGTTACCTGGAGTGAAGATGGTTCATCGTTCGATTATGTGCAAGACAAAAAACTTTATCGCTACACAGTTAAAACCAAAACTGTAAAAGAAGTTGGCGATGCACCAACAACCGAAAGGCGGTTTCCTCCGCGCCCAGCCCGCGGCCGGCAGTATGATTTCGCCAACTCGCCCGATGGCAAATGGAAGGCCTACACAAAAGAGCGGAATATGTTTATCAGCGAAGCCAATGGTGCAAACAGTGTGGCCATTACAACCGATGGTAACGAGCCGAATCAGCTTAAATATGGTATTGCCACCTGGGTATATGGTGAAGAGTTGGGACAAAACACCGCCATGTGGTGGTCGCCCGATAGCAAGAAGATTGCTTTCTATAAATTCGATGAAAAGAATGCAAAGAAGTTTTATGTGTTGTTGAATCAATTAAAACTCCAAGACTCACTAGAGATTGAAGCGTATCCAAAAGTGGGTGCAGCCAACCTGCCAGTGGATTTAATGGTGTATGATCTGGAAACCAAGAAAACAACCCCATTGGATTTACGTGATGGCAAGCCGTATCATGATGGTGACCTGGGTACTTATATCTACGATGTGGATTGGACACCTGATAGCAAAGAGGTTTTGTACCACAGTACTAATCGCAAGCAGGATATAATGGAGTATCGGGCTGCTGATCCGGCCACGGGTAAAAGTCGTACGGTAGTGCGCGAAGAATGGTTAGCCAGTTACACCGAAAACTCACCAGAGATTCGTGTGTTGAAAGATGGCAAACGATTTATCTGGGCTTCTGAACGCAGCGGCTTCAACAATTATTACCTGTATGATTTAAGCGGAAAATTGATTACAGCACTTACAAAACATCCGTTTGAAGTTTCGCGCATTGTAAAAGTTGATGAGAAAGAAGGCACACTGTATTATCTGGCTCGCAGTGGAGACAACCACATGAAGATGCAATTGCATCGCGTAAAGCTGGATGGCTCAAAAGATATTCGGTTAACCGATCCCGCTTTTCATCACACCATTACACTTTCGCCCGATAATAAATTTTTTGTGGATGTAGCAGAGACGCACAACACTCCACCAACAACTTCGCTTATTGATGCAAAGGGTAAAGTGGCGGCTGAGATTGCCAAAAGTGACATGAACAAGAGTGAACAATTGGGTTTGAAGAAGGTGGAAGTATATACCTTTACTTCCGCTGACGGTGTTACGCCCTTGCACGGTGTAATCCACTTCCCTTCCAACTTCGATCCCTCCAAAAAGTACCCGGTTATACTGAGTAATTATGGCGGTCCGGCTACGAATGCTTTTCGTGAAAACTTTACCTACCCCGATGCTTTGACCGAATATGGTTTCCTCGTATTGAACATCGATGGTCGGAATGCCGGTGGTAAAGGCAAGAAGTTGTTGGATCAGCTTTATGGTAATTTAGGTTTTGTAGAGATGGATGATTTTGCAGCAGGCGTAAAAGCATTGTATTCGCGTCCGTATTTTGATAAAGATCGTGTAGGCGTGTACGGTACTTCCTATGGTGGTACTACCGCAGCAACATTATTGTTACGTTACCCCGATGTATTTCATGCAGCCGTTGCCAACTCGGCTGTAACAGACTGGCGCAACTACGATAACATCTACACCGAGCGCTTTATGAACACACTAGAAAATAACAAGAAAGGTTATGATGCTTCCAGTTTGATGCCGATGGCGAAAAACCTGAAGGGTGAACTGATGGTATTTTATGGTACGGCTGACAACAATGTGCATCCTTCCAACTCATTGCAGTTGATTGATGCCTTGCAGAAAGCCGGTAAGAGTTTTGAGGTTCAGGTTGCACCCGATGGTGGACACGTGGCGATGAATCGTGATCGGATGATGGAGTTTTTTATTCAACATTTGGTGTTGAAGAAGTAGAGATTACCCCATCGAAGTGTTTGGAGTAGTTTTTTGCCGTCAGGTTTTTCAACCTTACGGCTTTTTTTTTGGTCAGTCAGGTTGGAAGACCTGACAAGAAGCTTAAAAACTTTAACTTTAACACAAAACACACGATTATGAAATCAAAACTCATTTTAACCTGTTTATTGTTCACGGTAAGTTTTATAACATTCAGTCAGGAGAAACAAGCGGCCTCTGCTGAAAAAGGTTTGATCAAAGTATCCATTATGTATCCGTATGCAGAAGGCAAGACGTTTAATATGGACTACTACGAAAGCACGCATATGCCCATGGTTGCCAAGTTTATAGGAAACAATCTTGTCAAGTACACGATTGAAAAAGTTACCGCAAGTGGTATTCCCAACCAGCCCATACCCTATATGGCGATTGGTACGTTCTATGTAAAAAGCCTGAGTGATTACCAGGCGGCTATTGCGCCAAACCGCGATGCCATCCGTGCCGACTTTGCAAATTATACAAATGCCACTCCGGTGATTATTATTAGTGAGGTGATAAGGTGAGTTTTAGTGCCCATCATATGACATCAACCTTAAAACCAACTCACTATAGATACCAAGACGCGGGGTCGCTATCGCAGACCCCGCATGGAAAAGGAGCTATCCGTGCCGATTCTGCAAATTATTCGAATGCCCCTCCGGTGATTATTAT
>DPSB01000197.1:0-1087 GCA_003537495.1 Cytophagales bacterium
TTAGAAAGATATTTCTTGATATAGGCGATCAGCAAAGTATTGAAAGCGATTTGAGTACCTATAGTTCACATTTAAAGAACATGGCATTCTTTCTTCAAAACAGCAACGAGCAAACATTGGTGCTGTTAGATGAACTGGGAGCCGGAACCGATCCGAATTTTGGTGGTGGTATTGCCGAGGCAGTTTTAGATGGCTTGCTGATTAATGGCGCCTGGGGAGTTGCCACCACACATTATTATAACTTAAAATTATTTGCCGAAGGTCATTCGAAAATTCGCAATGGCGCGATGTTGTTTGACACCAAACAACTTGGGCCATTGTTTCAATTAGAGATTGGTAAGCCGGGAAGTTCTTTTGCGTTAGAGATTGCACGCAAAACCGGGTTGCCCGCCAAAACAATTGCTAAAGCCGAAGCTATAATCGGTAAGGAGCTTACGGGTTTGGAAACGCTGATGAAAACCGTAGCCGATGAAAAAGCTGCCTTGGAAAAACGACAACGTGAAATAGCACATCGCGAAAAACAATTAAATCAGGCAGTAGAAAAATACGAATCGCTTTCGGATGAGTTGAGCGAAAAGAAGAAAGTAATTCTGGAGAAGGCAAAGTTGGAAGCAGCCAATCTTTTGAAAGAAACCAATCGCGAGATTGAAAAGACAATCCGGCATATTAAGGAGAACAAAGCCGAGAAGAAAGAAACCAAAAAAGTACGCGAGGGTTTACAGGATTTGGTTGAGAAGGTGAAACTTCCATCACGGCAAGTTGTATCGAACGATAAAATTGAAACGGGTGACAGTGTGCGTTTGATCGGGCAGGAGGTAAGTGGAAAAGTAATTTCTATTAAAGATGAAATTGCAGTTGTAGAATTTGGAAGCTTACGCAGTTCGGTCAAGTTGAAGCAATTGATTCGAAGCGATCAGGTTCCACAGAATCCCACTACTGTGAAGGCTCGTTCACTGGGTGTGGATGTAATGAAAAAACAATCGTTGTTTGTTAGTACACTTGACATTCGCGGTAAGCGGGTGGAGGAAGTAAACGCACTGCTCGATCAGTTTCTGGACGATGCAATTTTACTGGGTCATGCTGAGGT
>DPSB01000197.1:1364-4057 GCA_003537495.1 Cytophagales bacterium
GCAATTTGACTGGGTCATGCTGAGGTAAAAATTTTGCACGGTAAAGGCGAAGGTGTATTACGTAAAGTGGTTCGCGATCGCTTAAAAGCAACTAAAGGCGTTGCTTCCTTTGCGGATGAACATGTGGATAGGGGTGGAGATGGAATAACGGTAGTGGTGCTGAAATAAAAAAGCCACACTTTTGGCGTGGCTTAAATATAAAAGTCCGACTGTCTTAAAGTGTAAAGGTGAACACCCAACTGCCTTGTACCTGATCAGTCCGTGCCGCGTAACCATCTCCATTAAATTGAAATGTTAGTCTAAGTGTAGATTCTGTAACTATATATTCGATCGGAACTGCATCATCCCTAAGAATTTGAGTTTCTACGGCTGACCCAAATGTCCAAGTGCCGCTAGCTTTCCAAGGGCTAAGAGATGGGCGTCCAGTAGTTGTATATGAGAATGGAGGAGTTCCCTTTGTCCCATTCAGAACAAGCTGAAAGTTAATGTCCTTATACTCCGCAGTTCTATCCTGTGCACCAGTACCCGTAAAAGTTACTGTATTAACTTTCCATGTTTTGGCAAGTTTGGTAAACTGAACATCTTCGATTGGTTCTGGAGTTGAGCCTCCGCCATCGCAACCCATATAAGTAAGAAGAACAGCCGAAATCAACAATAAAGAAAGTACTCTTAGAATTTTCATGCTTTGGATATTAAAATCAACCTTAAACATAGTAAAAAGGGTTAGTTTAAAAAAACACAACCTGCGTAAAAACGCTTTTTGTGCGGTTAATTGCGGCTTATTCCGGTTTGTAACCACTATTTATAATTTAAAATGTCCAGTTTGGTGGCTGTTGCCGGATACTCGTGCTCTTGATTGCTGGCAATTAGCACCATGGTTTCGGATGGCAGTGCGGCTAATTGTTGTTGATACCAGGCAATCGCTTTTTTATCGAGGTTGGTTGTTGGTTCATCCAGAAAAAGAATATCAACATTCGAGTTGAAAGCCAAACCAAGTTTTAATCGCTGCCGCATACCCGATGAAAAGTTGGCAATGGTCTTATCGTGGGCATGGCTCAACTCAAAGCGTTCGAGTAGCTCTTTTGTATTTTTTTTTTGACGCGGTTTCTTAAATCGAAAATGAAAGTCCACCATTTCGGTAAGTGTAAATTCATCAATTAGTTCCAGGTATGGTGTTGCAATGGCAACGTGCTGATACACTTCATCGACAGAAATCAGTTTATCATTCTGGGTGTAGCTAATTTCGCCTTTGCTGGGCAACATCTGGCCCCATAAAATCTGAAGCAACGTAGATTTACCCGAACCATTTGGGCCAACTATCGCATATGTATTTTCAGTAAACTGAAAACTGAGGTTTTTAAAAATCCACTCGCGGTTGAATCGCTTGCTTAGATCTTTAACCTCAATCTTCATCCACAGCAGTGTTGGTTGCAAAACCTTTCATTACTCCGCGTTCGCTGGTGCGTACAAAGTCCACAATGTAGTCGAGCTCGGGGCTGGCTGGCAGTTCTTGCTTAATTAATTCAAGTGCCTTGGTATTGTTCCCGCCTTTTAAAAAAATATACCGGTAAGCTTCCTGAATATCGTTTATTATTTCTGTGCTAAATCCTCTTCTTTTTAAACCTACCGTATTTACACCGGCATAAGCCAGTGGCTCGCGCGCGGCTTTGGTATATGGTGGAACATCTTTGCGCACCAACGAACCACCACCAATGTAAGCGTGAGCACCGATTTTAGAGAATTGTTGCACCGCACAGGCGCCACCAAAAATGGCGTAGTCATCAATAATTACATGGCCAGCTAACTGCACCGTATTTCCCAAAATACAATAGTTGCCCACTATACAATCATGACCAATGTGTGCATAGGCCATAATCAAGCAATTGCTTCCAATTACAGTTTTGTACTTATCAACAGTACCTCTGTTTATGGTCACGCACTCCCGAATGGTTGTATTATCCCCAATTTCGGTTGTGGTTATTTCACCTTTAAACTTAAGGTCTTGGGGTTCGCCAGAAACAACTGCGCCTGGGTAAATCTTACAATTCTTCCCAATGCGGGCACCTTCCATTATGGTAGCATTAGGGCCGATCCAGGTGCCATCACCTATAATGGTATTTTTTTGAATTGTAGAAAAGGGCTCAATCACAACATTGTTGCCGATTTGCGCCTCGGGGTGAACATTACTTAACGGATACTTACTCATGAATCTTTTCTAACAATACTGGCTGTCATCGAGCCTTCACATACTAAACTGTTACCAACATACCCGCGGCCATACATTTTGGCGATGCCTCGTTTAATAGGCGCAATCAAATCGCACTGTATTACGAGCGTATCTCCAGGCAATACCATTTTCCGGAATCTGAAATTCTCTATTCCCAAAAAGTAGGTCCAGTAGTTTTCAGGATCGGGCACGGTGTTAAGCACCAGAATACCTCCGGTTTGTACCATCGCTTCTACCTGCAACACTCCGGGCATTACCGGGTTGCCGGGAAAGTGTCCTTGAAAGAAAGGTTCGTTATAGGTTACGTTCTTTACGCAGGCTACGGTTTCGTTATCGAGGTAAATTACTTTATCGATAAGCAGAAAGGGGTAACGATGCGGAAGGGTACCGGTAATTTTGTTAATGTCCATTACCGGTGGCAGACTAGGATTGTATTTGGGCCGGCCTTTCTTGTCGTCTTCCTGCA
>DPSB01000434.1:0-1231 GCA_003537495.1 Cytophagales bacterium
ATCCCGGGGCACCGGTAAGCAACGAAGCCGATTACCCGATTGAAGTGGTGGTTGGGCCTGAATTTGTAACCGGTAGCACGCGTATGAAAAGTGGTACTGCACAAAAACTGGTACTCAATATGATCTCCACAGCGGTGATGATTCGGTTGGGTAGGGTAGAGGACAATAAGATGGTGAACATGCAACTCACTAACGACAAGTTGGTTGACCGTGGCGTGCGAATGGTGATGGATAATACTGGTCTTACCGATCACGAGCAAGCCCGTCAGTTATTAACCAACCATGGTTCAGTAAAAAAGGCTGTGGATGCCTGGTTAAAAAAATAGGCATTCTTACTGGAATGATCCTGAAACCATTCTATTTTTGAAATTCATCTACCTCAAAACCCTATGAGTCACATTTCTGTAACCGAGCACATTCCTACACAGATTTTTAAAACCTCCGAAGAAGCCTCTGTTTTTGTTGCCAACGAAATTGCAAGTCTTATTCGCCAGAAGCAGGCCGAGGGCAAACCTTGTGTATTGGGCCTGGCTACTGGTTCAACACCGACCCGTGTATATGCGGAGTTGGTAAAGCTCCACAAACAAGGTCTTAGTTTTAAAAATGTAATCACGTTTAACTTGGACGAATATTATCCGATCGAACCCACCTCGTTGCAAAGCTATGTGCGGTTTATGAACGAACATTTATTTGACTCAATAGATATTCCAAAAGCGAACATCAACATTCCGGATGGTACGTTGGCGAAAGATAAGGTAGCCGAGTTTTGCAAACAGTACGATGCAAAAATTGATTCGTTAGGTGGAATTGATTTACAGATTCTGGGTATTGGTAGAACAGGACATATTGGTTTTAACGAACCGGGTTCATCAGAGAAATCACCCACGCGGATGATCACACTCGATCAGGTAACGCGCATTGATGCAGCCAGCGATTTCTTTGGTGAAGAAAATGTTCCGCGCAAAGCCATTACCATGGGTGTGGGTTCTATACTCAAATCGAAGCGCATCATTATGATGGCGTGGGGCGAAGGCAAAGGTCCTATCGTACAAAAAGCAGTAGAAGGTCCGGTTACCGATCAGATACCTTCCACTTTTTTGCAGAAGCACAACAATACACAAGTTATATTAGATGATGCTGCTTCTTCTAAACTTACCCGCATTAAAACTCCGTGGTTGGTAGATAGCGTGGATTGGAATGATAACCTCATTCAAAAAGCAGTAGTTTGGAA